>JAGVGA010000012.1 GCA_020057345.1 Candidatus Omnitrophota bacterium
CGCCTCGGGCGCGATGTGCGCGACCGAGTAGCCCTTCGTCGCGCCGCTGAACCGACCGTCGGTGATGAGCGCCACGCTGTCCGCCAATCCCATGCCCACGATCGCGGAGGTCGGCGCGAGCATCTCGCGCATCCCGGGGCCGCCTTTCGGGCCTTCGTAACGGATCACCACGCAGTCGCCTTTTTTGATCTTGCCTGAAAGGATGGCCCTCTGCGCATCCTCTTCGCGCTCGAAGACGCGCGCCTTCACGCTTATCTTCATCATGGACGCGCTGACCGCAGACTGCTTAACCACCGCGCCGTTGGGCGCGAGGTTGCCGAAAAGCACGGCGATACCGCCCTCCTTATGATACGCGTTCTTGATAGGCTTGATCACGTCATCATCGCTTAAGACCGCTTCGTCTGCAATCTTGTGCGTTGTCTTGCCGCAGACGGTCCCAACATTATTGATCTTTGACTTCAGGCTCTTAAAAACAGCCGGGATGCCGCCCGCATAATCCAGGTCTTCCATAAAATGTGCACCGCCCGGAAGCAGATTCGCGATGTGCGGAGTATCCTTGCTGATATCATCAAAATCCTTTAAGCTCAGATCCACGCCCGCTTCTTTGGCGATGGCGAGCAAATGAAGCACGGTGTTGGAAGAACCACCCAGGGCCATGTCGATCTTGATGCCGTTCTCAAACGCCTTCCTACTCATGACAGAAGACGGGGTGATGTTCTTTTTCACAAGAGCGACGATCCTCTCTCCTGACTCCTGTGCGATGCGGCGCTTTTTGGCGGAGATCGCCAAAGCTGTTGCGCAACCCGGCAAAGACATCCCCATCGCCTCGGTGATGCACGCCATGGTATTGGCCGTATACAGGCCCTGGCACGCTCCGGCGCCGGGGCAGGCCTCCATCTCAAAACAGCTTAAGTCCGATTCGCTGATCTCGCCTCTCTTGAACCGGCCGACCATTTCAAACGCGTCGCCGACTAAAGACAGCCTTCTTTTCTTGAAACGGCCGGAAAGCATCGGGCCTGCGGTCACAACGATCGCCGGGACATTCAGGCGCGCCGCCGCCATGAGCATGCCCGGCGTGATCTTATCGCAATTCGTCAGGCACACCAGCCCGTCGAGCTGATGGGCGCTCACAAAAGACTCGATGGAATCCGCGATCAGCTCGCGCAAGGCCAAAGGATAACGCATGCCCGGATGTCCCATGGCAATGCCGTCGCAGATGCCCGGGACGCCGAAAAAAAACGGCACACCGCCGCCCGCGCAGATGCCACGCTCAATGAACCGCTCCAAATCCCGCATGCCGATGTGGCCGGGAATGATATCGTTGAAGCTCGAGGCGACCGCGATAAAAGGCTTCGCCATATCTCTTTTGGTAATTCCTGTGGCATGGAGGAGCGCCCGATGAGGCACGCGCTCAACCCCTTTTTTGATCGCATCTGATCTCATTCTCCCACCCCCCTATTAATCGTCGCCCTCAAAAGCCTCTGCCTTTTTGTCGTGCGTCAGATCGAACTTCTTTATAGACCTCTCCACTTTGATGTATTTCTTTGTCAGGTCCGCCGAATCCTTAATCTTCAGCTGGTCGAATAAAAACTCAAATGTCTTCTCGATCTCAGCGGAGATCTTCTCTCTATCGGCGATAGCCATGATCTCTTTCTTAAACGGCCCAAGCGCTTTCTTTCGGCAACGGTAAAAAAACTGGTCGTCGGTCATGCCGGGCTTGAATTCCGACTTTGCCTCGACGCGAAGCCAATCGTAGATCTTTTTCTTTAAGTCCGCCGGGAAAAACTTGCTGTCAAAAACCATATTCTGAAACTGGGTCGCCAGATGCACTTCCGCCGTATCAACTTCAGGGAACTTATGGAACTCTGATTCCGGCAAGGTGGATGCGCCGTGCTGGACCGAACCCGCCATCTTGTATTCTTTTTTGCAGGCTGCGGAGATATTTTTTAAAACTTCAAAGTCGAGCTTGACCTTGGCGATCGAGCCGTCGGCTAAGACCGTTCCGCCGTGGCTTGTGCCGGTCTGGACGCTGATCTTCGAAATCCCTTCTGCCCCTTTGGGCAGCGAATCCAAGTAAACCTTCATAAAGGCACTCAGATCCTCAGGGGTCGAATTTTGCGTCCCCACTTCGCCGATCTCTCCTCCTACGGAAACCATGACCCCTTTCGGCTGGAGGCTGCGGATGTACGCCGTCAGCTCCGCGCACAGAGCGCCGTTCTCTTTCTGCTGCTCCAAGAGATCCGGCTTGGTATGATCCACGACTGTCGAGGAATCGATATCAATATTGTAAAAACCGGCATCCAAAGACTCTTTGATGAGTTTCTTTAAACCGTCCAGCTCTTTTTTAGCGTCCTCTCTGTAGCTCTTAGCGTTCACCTGAAAGTGATCGCCCTGGATGAACACCGGGCCTTTATAGCCTTCGCGAAGCGCCGCTGCCAAGATCACCGTCGAGTATTCCAAGGGCTTCTGGTCCGTATAACCCATTTCCGAACGCGCAATCTCAAAGATGAATGCGCCCGCATTGATCTTAAGCGCGCTGCGGAAGATCGCGCGCGCCAGGTCATAGGTCAACGCGCGCAGATTCATGGCCGGGACCGTGTTGCCATCCCATTTGCCCTCTCCGCGCGCTTTATAAAGATCATGGATAGAAGCCGCATAAATACCTTCTTTAGCCGCTTCCTCCCAGATCGCGTTTATCGCCGACTCTTTGTCTTTCAAGTCCGCGCCGACCACCACATCCATCACCCAGCTGTCCGCTTTCTTTCTGTCCATCACCCTCTCCTCAATTTAATTGCCGGATCTTTACAGCAATTTTACGTTAGTATTTTGACAAGCGATAAATCGTCTTTGGGATCCCATTGATAAGGGGCTGTGGCCGTTTCCAGATCAACCACATGGATCTTGTCGCATATAACGCCGACAGCCTTATCCGTTTCTCCGCGAGCCAGCAAGTCCACAGCGGCAGCGCCCAGACGGCCGCCCAAAATACGGTCTTCTGCCGTCGGAGTCCCACCGCGCTGGACATGGCCCAGGACAACGAAGCGCGTTTCTAAATCCGTTAGCTCATTGATCCGCTGCGCAAGCTCCGGCCCCTTGACCGCGCCCTCCGCCACAATAATGATCCAACTCGCTTTGCCTCGGATGTAACCGTCTGTGATCTCATGGCAAAGCTCGGAAATATCGAATCTTACCTCGGGAATCAGGACCTGCTCCGCGCCGCCGGCCAAAGCCGTTTTCATAGCGATATAACCGCAGTTGCGGCCCATCACCTCGACCACAAAAATACGCTCCATGGAATTGACCGTGTCCTTGATCTTATCGATGGCGTCCAATGCGGTCTCAACTGCAGTGTCTGAGCCGATCGTCCTGTCTGTGCCGTTCAAATCATTGTCAATGGTCCCCGGCACGCCCACGCACGGGATATTCCATTCGCGCGATAAGACATGCGCGCCGCGGTAGCTTCCGTCTCCTCCGATGACCACAACGCCCTCGATGCTGTTGCGCTGCAGGATCTCAACAGCCCTCTTCTGGCCTTCCTTGGTCATGAACTCCGGACAACGAGAGGTCTTTAGGATCGTGCCGCCCTTATTGATGATGTTGGAGACCGAGCGGTGAGACAGGACTTTTATCTCCTCATTGATAAGTCCGCTGAAACCGCGAAAGATCCCCGAAACCTCGATCTTGCGCGCCGAGGCCAGACGCACCACCCCGCGGATTGCCGCGTTCATGCCAGGCGCATCCCCGCCGCTCGTTAAGACCCCGATCCTTTTGATACCCATCTATACTCCTACAATCCCTCGACGATTAAATTACGCGGGTATTCGACGACCAGCGTGTAAGAAATCTCTTTCTTGGCCTTGGGCTCCAGCTCCATCTCCCAGCGCCACACGCCTTTCTTGTCCTTGAAATCCTTATTTTTGGGTTCAACGCTCACATTCTCGATCTTCACCCGGATCTTCTCGTCCCCAGACACGGGCATGGACTCAAAAAGCTCCACCGTGATCTTGTTGCTCTTATAATTTTCGACGGTCAGCTTGTATTTCATGGTCACGATCCTGTTTGGCGACGGGATACCGCCGAGCAGGACATCATCCATCTTATGCTCGATTTCCTCACGCTTGACCTTGACGCTCTCATCGACTCCCAGATAAAAATCAAAATCCTCGCCGGGCGCGATGCTGTCGATGCGCGAGGCGCCCACAAAATCATCGTTCAAAAAAAGGTTCACACGTCCGGGCAAAAGCTGAAGATCCTTGCTGTTCGTCACGCGGCTGGCCAGATAGGCCAGAGGGTTCGCTTTCGGATACGCCGCATACTTGAACTTCGCAGCCAGCGTTTGCGCAAAAACAGGCAGACGCACTGCCGACCCATCAGCCTTGACCGACGCCTTGCGCGGAATCTTGTAGACAACAGATGCGCCTTTGTCCTGAGCTGTCGCATAACTCACTTCCGCCGGCGCTTCCAAGGCCTTTTCTTCCATTTCCTTGCCGCCAATGTTCGATTCCAAGTAATAGGGGGCATAATCCGCCGCTGAGGAAACCGCTTCTCCGGCCATGGCAAAACTCGCCTTCGCTTTTCGCATCGCTTGAACAGGCTGATAAGGCCTCAAAAACCATGAAAAGAGTTCCGGCATACGGCCGCCCCGGGTAGGCCTTGCCGTTGACAAGACCATATCTATACCCGGCCAATCCTCGCCGGTCTGCTGGCGCACCAGGCCGTAAGAAACAAGCTCCACTTCCCCTTTTTCAAAAGAGGCCCTGGCATCGTAAAGAGACTGCCAGGAAGCGCCCGGCACCAGATACGTGACAATCAAATCGAGATTACCCGCCTTTAAGACCTGGACCTCGACAATGATCGACCTCTTCATCTTGTCCGGCGTGTTGATCTCATATAATTCCCGAAGCAGCGCTTCGAGCTTTCTATCGATGTCACGGATCGCATTCTCAAGCGTGCGGTTTTGCGCATAATTGCTTTTCATGCTCACATCCAAAAACTTCAGGATCCCGTCGATTTCCGTGGCTGACGGCACCTTGGTGATCAGATCCTTGGGCAACTGGCCTTGAGAGAAAAATCTTAATGAGCTTAAAAATTCCCTCTCCTGCGACAGGATATTCAGCGTCTCTTCATTTTCCCGGCGCGCCATCTGGGTTTCCTCGATCTGTTTTTCAAGCTCCTGGACCCGCTCGCCAGGTTTTTCTTTTAAAAATTCCTTTTTCACCTGGGCGCCCAGAATCTTGACCTTGGCGCTTCCCTGGCCGGAGACCCTGATCGTGTTTTCATCAAGCTCGGGGATGATATCGGAAAAGATGACCGCATGCTCCCCTGGCGCAAGCTCAATCGACGCGCTCCTCGTCAAAAGCGCCGAATCCGGATACACCGACACCTGTGTCAGGTGAGACTCGGCCGTGATATCAGCGGCAAAAACAACAAAAACCGCAAGGAACATCGATGAACAAATAAACAAAACCATTGCAAAAATCTTTCTCATCTTTCCCTCCAGCATTTTTGTCACGCTATGTGCCCATTTCCCAGCTTGCCAGATACTTTTTCTGTTCGGGCGTCAGACGATCGATCTTGACCCCCATCGAAGCGAGCTTGAGCTCGGCGATATTCCTATCAATGTCCTCGGGGACTTTATAAACCCTCTTTTGAAGTCTGCGGTAATTTTTCTTCATGAACTCGGCTGCTAAGGCCTGATTGGCAAAACTCATATCCATAACCTGCGCCGGATGGCCTTCTGC
>JAGVGA010000089.1 GCA_020057345.1 Candidatus Omnitrophota bacterium
CATGCGCTTGAGGTTCCATGACGCGGCTGAGAGCATGCTTGAGGCTGTTTTGGCCAGGGGAGACAGGCGGTTGGGCGCTGTTATCTCCAGCGCTTTTCACGCGGGCGCCAAATTTGACGCCTGGGACAACCATTTTAATTTTTCATTATGGCAGCGGGCTTTTGAGATGAATTCCGTTGACCAAGAAGATTACCTTAAGGCAAAAAACCCTGCCGGGCCGACGTGTTGGGATTTTATAGATATGGGCTTTACCTGTGAAGCCCTGCATAAATAATTGACCAGGGCAAAATTTTATGTTACTTTAATTACATTCAGGAGATGCATCAATGGGCAATATAGGTAAAAACATATCTATGGCGTCAAGGTCGCTGAGGCCCCAGCTTTTTGTGGCGTTTTCCCTCATGTCCGTCATCCCGATCCTGGCGCTTTTGAACCTGATCTTTCCGAGCCGATTTTTGCGGATGCCTTTCGACATCGTTATCGGTATTTCGGTGGTCATAGCCTTGCTCGGTTTTCTTCTGGTGAAAAGGATCATCGACCCCATTATCAAGATCAGTTCGGATATGAAGGTTATCGCGAGCGGTGAGGTGAGCCGTAAGATCGACGTTTGCCGGGATGATGAGATCGGTGATCTGGGCGTCGCTCTTAAGCAGATGACGCAGCGCATCAAGGACAACATGGATGAGCTGAAGATCTACGGCGAGCGGACAAAAAACATCAACGTGCAGATCAATAAGCAGGTCGTCGCGCTCAACGCGCTTTTGCAGATCAGCAGCCTTATCACCAAAGGCGAGAACATAAACGAGGTCTTTGAGATAACGATTTCGCGCCTGGTCCAGGTGGCGAATTCATCCGAGGCTTTTGTTATTTTCAAGGAGCCCGACGGGTTTAAGGTGATGGCGCAATACGGCCTTTCGGCGGACGTTTTAAACGCAGTCCGGCTGTCCGTCAACGGCTATATTTTCAAGGATATTTTTTCGGTCAAGACGCATACCAAGATCGATGATCAGGGGTCGTCCGGCCACGAAGAAGTCCTCAAGCTTTTCAATGTGAAAAATCTTTTGATCCTTCCCATCCCCATGCACGGCGATAACGTCGGACTTTTAGGCATCGGTAATTGCCTTGACCATTTTCAGTACTCCCAGGATGACGAAGAGATCGTGAGTATTTTTGTAAAGCAGCTGGCGATCGCCCTTGAAAACGATTTTCTCTCCCGCAAGGTCGAGGACTTAGAGATTAAGGACGTGTTGACCGGCCTGTTCAACAATCGCTACATCGTGGCCCGTTTAGACGAGGAGATCATGAGGGCGATCTCCCATCAGCAACCCTGCGCTTTCATCGTTATCAGATTGACGAATTTAAATGACATGAATGCCAGGTTCGGGGCGCTTTGTGTGGAGGATGTGTTGCGCAAGGTGGCGGCGGTTTTGCAGACGTGCGGGGATGAGTTGGACCGCATGGGCCGCATTAATGACGATGAATTCGCCATGGTACTGCCTGAAAAAAATAAAAAAAGAGCCCAGGAATTAGCCCGCCAGATCAAAGAAAAAATAGAATTTACGTTCCATGGTTTGGAGGCGACCCGCAAGCCGGCGCTTTTGATGAGCGTGGTCGAGAACCCTCTTGACGGAGCGGACGCGGCGTCCCTCATGGATCGAGCCAGAAAGACTTTAAGCGCATGACTTCTTTAAAGAGGGTCACAACGAAACAGCTGGGTGAGCTGCTGATCGAAAGAAAGGTCATCACGTCGGAGCAGCTGCAGAAGGCGCTCGATTATCAGAAGGTGAACGGCGGTCTGATCGGTGAGATCCTCGTCCAGCTCGGTTTTTCCAAAGAGGAGGATATCGTCCAGGTGTTGACCGCCCAGTATGGTTTCCCTTATCTCCCCCTTACCAATTATGATATCGATCTTGAATCGATCAAGCTTATCCCCGAGCCTGTGGCCCGGCAGTACTGCCTGATCCTCATCGATAAGATTGGTAACAATCTGACCGTGGCAATGTCCAATCCTCTCAATACCAAGGCGATTGAAGATGTTGAGATGCTTACCAAGTGTGTTGTCCAGGCATTTGTGAGTACCACAACGGATATCCGCAAGGCCATTAAGAGGTGCTACGTCAAAAAATGAGTTCCCTTCGCGAACGCCTGCAAGTTATTTTGCACTTCAAGGTATTTTTTCTTAGCAAAATTCCCTGCCCTATTAAGCACGTCGTTGCTGGATTTTGGAGTGATCGATGAGTTCATTGCGCGAACGCCTGCAGGAAATCCTTATCAAAAATAAGCTGATCACCGAAGACGATTTAAAGCTCGCTCTTCAGGTGCAGAAGGAAAGCGGCGGCAAACTCAGCGACGTTCTCGTCAAGCTCAACCTTATCAATGAACGGGACCTTCTCATCGCGCTTAGCGAAGGTCTTGGATTTCCTCCGATCTCCCTTGCTCGTTTTAAAATCGAACCCGAAGTCCTGAAGTTGATTCCAAAAGAGATGGCCAAACACTATCAGATCATTCCTGTGTCCAAGATGGGCAAGGCTTTGACCGTGGCCATGGCGGATCCTTTGAACATCTTTGCCATCGACGACGTCAAGACCCTGACGGGCTATGATATCAATCCTATCATAGCCCAGCAAAAAGAGATCATGGCCACGATCGAGCAGAGCTATTACGAAGAACCGACAACGCAGGTGATCGATGAGATCATCAAAGAAGCGACGGACATGGATATGGAAGTGGTGCGCGCCAGCCAGGAAGGCACCCTGACCGATACCTCTGAATTGGTGCGTTTGACCAGAGAGGCGCCGGTCATCAAGATCACTAATCTTTTACTAGAGCGGGCGGTGGAGATGAGCGCCAGTGACATCCTTATCGAGCCGTGGCAGCATTCGATGCGCGTGCGCGTGAGGGTCGATGGTGTCTTGAGGGAGATCGAGGCGCCGCCGCTGAAATATCATCCGCCCATCGTTTCCAGGATCAAGGTCATGTCTAATCTCGATATCTCCGAACACCGGCTTCCCCAAGATGGGAGATTCAAGCTTAGGTTTCAGGACCGCGTCGTTGACTTCCGTGTTTCCCTTATGCCGACTTTTCACGGAGAGAAGGCGGCTTTAAGAATTTTAGACAAAAGGACCGCCACTTTGGATGTCGATCGGCTCGGGTTTGATACCGAGACCCTTGCGACCGTCAAAGCTTCCAGCGACAGGCCGCATGGCATGATCCTCGCCTGCGGCCCTACAGGAAGCGGCAAGACCACGACCCTTTACTCGATCCTTAAATATGTGGACAGCCCAGAATTCAACATCGTGACCGTCGAAGATCCCGTGGAGTTTCAGTTGGAGGGGATCAATCAGGTCAACATCCGGCCTGAGATCGGCCTGACCTTTGCGAGCTGCCTGCGCTCGATTTTAAGGCAAGACCCTGACGTCATCATGATCGGCGAGATCAGGGATTTCGATACGGTGGACATCGCCATTAAGAGCGCATTGACAGGCCACTTGGTTTTTAGCACGCTCCACACGACGACAGCCTCTGGTTCGATCATCCGTCTCCTCAATATGGGCGTTGAGCCGTTTCTCATCACTTCTTCGGTGCTTTGCATCCTCAATCAGCGCCTGATCAGGAAGATCTGCGAAGCCTGTAAAGAGAGTTATGTCTTGACCGACGCTATGGTCGAGAGCCTCGGTATCAAACGCACGACAAAAGAGCCCTTGCGGGCTCACAGGGGCAAGGGCTGCAAGAAGTGTTTTGATATGGGTTATGCCGGCCGGACCGCCATCGGAGAAGTCCTGATGCTCACGCCGCCGATCAAGGAACTGATTATGCAAAAAGCCCAGGAGTTCGAATTGAAGGCCGCTGCCCGCAGAGAGGGGATGAAGACCTTGAGGGAGAACGGTATCCAGAAGATCCTCGAGGGCACAACGACCATAGAAGAGGTCTTGCACGCGACAGCGCTGGATGAACATCTTTCTTAGACCAAAATGACGACTTTAAAACAGAAATTGACAGGCGCTCTGGTAGCCGCAAAGCTGATCTCGCCTCAGGATTTAGAAAAGGCGCTTAAAACCCATGCGGACATCGGCGGCAGTCTCAAAGACATCCTTATCCGTGACGGGTTTGTCAAGGAAAAGGATCTGATGTCCACCCTTTCCAGAGAATTATTCATCCCGTTTCTGGAGCTGTCAAAATACAAGGTCGATCCGGCGGTGGTCCAGTTATTGCCCGAAAAGATCGCGCGCCATTATAAAGTGGTCGCCTTATCCAAGATCGGCAATGTCCTGAGCGTGGCGATGAGCGATCCTTTGAATATCTTTGCCATCGACGATCTCAAGGCTGTTACAGGCTATGACATCGATATCGTTCTGGCCGGCGAGAAAGACATCATAAAGATTCTTGATAAATTTTTCAGCGCCTCTGCTTCCTCCGAGGATATCTCCAGCGTCGTTGAAGGAGAGCAAACCGGCCAGGAGGTTGAGGTCGTCAAGGTCGAAGGGATGCTGGAGCTAGGCAGCGTCATGGAAGAGAGCGCCAAGGCGCCGATCGTCAAGATCGTTGATCTGACGATCCGGGAGGCCTTAAAGAAACGGGCCTCCGACATCCATATCGAGCCTGCCGAGCGGGACCTGCGCGTGCGCTATCGCATCGACGGCCATCTCTACGATGTTTTTCGCTTGCCCAAGAAAAATCAGAACGCTATCCTTGCGAGGATAAAGATCATTTCAGGGCTCGATATCACCGAGGCGCGCCTGCCTCAGGACGGCCGGTTCATGGTCAAGCTTAGGGACCGGGAGATCGATTTCAGGGTCTCGGCATTGCCGACGACATTCGGCCAGAAATTTGTCTTAAGGACCCTGGACAAGTCGAAACTGGCTAAGGGGCTCGATTCTTTGGAGCTTTCCGAAGAGCCTCTCAGGCTTTTCGCGGAGGCCGTCAAGAAGCCTTTTGGGATGATTCTTATCACCGGGCCGACAGGCTGCGGAAAAACCACGACCCTCTACTCCATTTTAAACAAGCTCAATACCCCTGAATTGAACATCGTCACCATCGAGGACCCTGTGGAGTATCAGGTCGATGGCGTGACGCAGATTCCTGTCAAGACCGATATCGGATTGACGTTCGCCTCAGGCCTGCGCGCGGCTTTAAGACAGAGCCCGGATGTTATCATGGTCGGCGAGATCAGGGATGCCGAGACAGCGGATATTGCGGTCAAGGCGTCTTTGACAGGCCAGATCGTCCTGTCGACCCTTCATACCAATGACGCGGTTGGCGCTATCACGCGATTGATCGACATGGGCATAGAACCTTTTCTGGTGGCCTCGAGCCTGATCGTTACTTCGGCCAAGAGGCTTTGCCGCAGGGTCTGTCATCACTGCCGCGAGGAGATCCAAATCCCCAAAGAGACCTGGAAGAAATTGGGCATTGAGAGGGTCATTCAAAAAACAGGCAAGAAGCCCAATTTCTTTAAAGGCAAAGGGTGCACGCAATGCGGCAACACAGGTTATTTTGAGCGCATAGGCATTCACGAAGTCCTCATGATCGACGATTCCATAAGAGATTTGATCATCAAGCGCGCTTCTGCGAACCAGATCAGGGATTTCGCCATAAAAGAGAAAGGCATGATGACGTTGCGCGACGATGCCTTGCTCAAGGTCATCGAAGGCATCTCGTCTTTGGAAGATGCGCTGCAGGCAACGGCGGAAGAATGAACCCCGTTAGAGAGACATCAATCATGCCGTGTCATTGCGAAGGAGCACATTCGCTTCGCTCAGTGTAAACTCCGCGACTGAAGCCTGCCTGCGGTAGGCAGGCAGGCTTAAAAGCAGGATTGCTTCGCCCCTTCGGGTCTCGCAATGACACTAATTTGGACAGCTATGGTATAATATCTGATCCTATGGAAGACGAAAAGGTCTTAGTTATCGATAATGATGAGGCTGTTTGCGCGCTCATCAAGAACGTCCTCTCCACGCGAGGATTCATCGTGCACGTGGCTCAGACAGCTAAAGTGGGCCTGCATCTTTGTGATGAGCATCGTTGCGGGCTGATCTTTATTGACTTAAATATCAGGGATTTTGATCCGTACTATATCGTTCGCGAGATCAAGGGGAGAAGCGAGGCGACGGCCATCATTCTCTTGAGCTATCCCGACGGTGCGAATCTTGTCCAGGAGTCGCTGAACCTGGGGGCAGCGGATTATCTTTACAAGCCTTTGAAGCCCGAGGAGGTTTTTTTCAAGGCGAGGCACGCCCTGGAGCTCAGGCGTTTTTTGTCCAATAATTCCAAGGCGCTAAAAGGGGTGGAAGAGCGAAATCTTTCTTTGCAGAAACAAAATCTGCTTTTAGGCCGGCGCATCGAGGAGAGCACAAAAAATCTATCCAAACTTTATGAGGACTTGCGCGAGACGTACATGCGCACCATCAAGGCGCTCGCGCACGCGATCGATGCGAGGGAACACCATACCTATTCGCACTCGGACAATGTGACGCGTTATGCCGAGCTGATTGCGCGGCAGATGAACGTGGAGATGAGTTACATCGAAAATATGAAGGACGCCTGCCAACTGCATGACCTGGGCAAGATCGGCGTCCAAGACAGCGTTTTAAGCAAGCCTGGAACGCTGACGCATGAAGAATATGATGCGATCAAGCTTCATTCGGAGAAAGGCGCGCAGATCCTGGAGCCGCTGAATTTCTTGGGAAACGTTATTGATATCGTGAAACATCATCACGAGCGCTGGGACGGCAAGGGTTATCCGGACGGGCTTAAAGGCGACGGGATCCCTTTGGGCGCGCGCATCATGTCGGTCGCCGACAGTTTTGACGCGATGGTCTCACCCAGGCCGTACCGCAAAGTCGGATTGGCGAGGCAGGAAGCGATTGAAGAGATCAAGAGGAACAGCGGGACACAGTTCGATTCGAAAGTCGTCGAGGCGTTTTTAAAAGTGGTGGATCAATTCTAACCCAGAAAGGGTAGACCGGCCCCATTCCATTAAGGGCCGGGTCTAAGGAGATAGGATTTATGGGTCTTTTCAGTTACGTGGCAAAAGACAGTCAGGGGTTGAAGATCTCCGGAACGCTGGAGGCCAATGATCAGTATGCGGCGTTAGAGGTCTTGCACAAAAAAGGCCTGATCATCATCGCGGTCAAGGAGGAGAAGGTCAAAAAGGTCCAGGAAAAAGGGGTCAAGCTTGATGATCTCGTTGTTTTTTCCCGCCAGCTGTCGACGATGGTGGAGAGCGGCATCAACCTGGTACAGGCGCTGCATATTTTAAGCGAACAGGCGGAGAATAAGATCCTTTCCAGCGTCACGCTGAAGATCAAGGATGACATTGAGAGCGGTTCCAGCCTGCATGAGGCGCTCGAAAGCCATCCGAAGATCTTCTCAAACCTTTTCGTCAATATGGTGAAGGCGGGCGAGACCTCGGGTTTATTAGATGAGATCCTTGACCGTCTGGCCACCTATCTGGAGAAGTCGAGCGCCCTTCAAAGAAAGGTCAAGGCTGCGCTTGTCTATCCGTCGGTCGTCATATCCATGGCGTTCCTGATCACCATCCTCTTGTTGATCAAGGTCGTTCCGACTTTTAAAGGTATATTCGCTTCTTTAGGCGGGACCTTGCCTGTACCCACTCAGATCCTCATCATGATTTCCGATATCATGCGCAGATTTTTTCTTCTTGTGACCGGGGCCTTTGTCCTCCTCGGATTTTTATTTAAGAAATATATCAATACGCCCAAAGGCCGCCATCAATTCGATTACAGGCTCTTGCATCTTCCGGTGTTCGGTTCGCTCTTCCGCAAGGTTGTCGTTGCTAAGTTTTCAAGGACGCTCGCCACGCTGGTCAAGAGCGGCGTGCCTATTTTAAATGCCTTAGAGATCGTCGGTAAGACTGCAGGTAACGTGGTTGTGGAAGAGGCGGTTGACAATGCGCGCGTCTCTATCCGTGAAGGCGAGCCTATCGCCGAGCCGTTGTCCAGGAGCCGTGTCTTTCCGCCTATGGTCGTGCGCATGATCTCCGTCGGCGAACAGACGGGCCAGTTGGAAAAGATGCTCAATAAGATATCGGATTTTTACGATGAACAGGTGGATGCCGCTGTCAGCGGTCTGACGTCCATGATCGAGCCGCTCGTGATAGGCTTTTTGGGTATCATTGTCGGCGGCATCGTGATCGCCCTCTTTATGCCTATTTTTAAGATCACCGAGCTTATCAGATAGCGGACGCGGCTCTTGGTGCCTCATTGAAATTTTGTTTTTTTAGTGCTATACTTACTTTAGGAAAACGGAAGTCGTTAAGGGTAAACCACTCAGCACCAATTTTATATAAAATTAGTGCTGGGCCCTTGAAGTCAGGGCTCGAAAGAGTGGGGCACAAAACTACAGGGCCTAATCGTGATTTTATTACGAATGGCAGCCAGTTGCCGAACTAAAAGCATTGTGCCTATTTTCTTTGAGCTTTAAGTCAAGAGAATAGGTTTTTTATTTTATATTATTGAGAGATCCTGCGGCCCTATGGCCTCAGGATCAATTAAAAGTTTCTCTCAAAACTTTTAATTGACACAGGAAAGGGGGGTGAGATAAGATAATTTCGTTAACTGTTGGCACGCTTTACGCTTACGCAAAAATCATGGTATTGTTTTCGATCTTCAGTTGCAAATGAGATAAAAGCGTAGAGTTAATCTTTGCCAGGAAAGGGGGTTAGTACAGATGCGTTTAAGAAAAAGAGGTTTCACGCTTGTTGAAATCATGATCGTTGTGGCGATCATCGTTTTGCTCGCTGCGATCGCGATCCCGAACTTGCTCAGAGCAAGGCTCAGCGCGAACGAGGCGACAGCGATAGCTGCCATGAGGACGCTCAGCACGGCGTGCGAGAGCTTTAGAACAGCACAGTCGCCGCCGAACTATCCTGCTGATCTTGTAGACTTGTGGAACACGACACCTCCGTACATTGATTCGGTGTTGGGAGGAGGAAACAAGTCTGGATACACGTTTAGCTATACTGGGGCGAACACGACTTATACCGTGGTAGCTACTCCTCAGACAGCGAACGTGACAGGTGTCCGCGATTTCTATGTGGATCAGTCCGGCGTTGTCAGAGTCGGCAACACTTCGAACGGTACACCGATCGAGTAAGAGCTATTGGTGTTTGAAGTCGACCAAAAAAGCGGCTGTTTTCACAGCCGCTTTTTTTATTGCCAGGGCCGGCTTCAAAAAATGTTGACTTTTGTCCGGTTTTCTATAAGATAATATCAGTTATGAAGTTACACTTATTCAGCAGAGGGTTTACACTTTTGGAATTGATGATCGCCTTCAGCATTTTAGTCATTGTCTTGTCCGGATTGTTGTCGGCCTTCATCAGTTGCCTTGAATTGAACGAAACGACAAGGAATTCCAATAGGGCGCTTGGCGCCTTACAGGAGGCTTTGGAGAATTTGCGCAAAGCGCCTTTCTCTTCTTTGGCTGATTCGTATTCGTTCGCCGTGACAGGCGACATGGCTGATACCAGCTTAGGCAGGATCGTTTTGAACAGGACCAATTCGTCTTATTACAGGGTGGATGCAGGAATCTGCTGGAAGCAAAAAAATGATAGGGTCATCGGCGAATGCGTCTTGATCAACGGGACCCTCAGTTTTCAGGATGCTAACGGCAACGGCGTTTTAGATTCGCCGGTGCAGATAACAACCTATATGGCGCAGCGATGAGACGCGGTCATACGCTGGTAGAGATGATGATCGTCCTTTTGATTGTTGTTTTTCTTGTCGGAGCTATGTTTATGGTCTTGTCTACGGGAAGGCCGACCTGGGGAATGTCTGAGGCGCGGGCCGCTTTGCAGCTGGAGCTGCGCAAGGCGATGCTGCGCATTACAGATGATTTGAAGCAGACGTCGATCAATCAGACGTATACGGATGAGACACTGAGCACGTCTTTTCCGTCTGGAGGAAACTATTCGGAGATTTATTTCAAAGTCCCGGCCAGTATCAGCAACAGCACCGGTGCAATCAGCTGGGACAGCGATGCCATCGGGTACGCTATTTCCGGCACTACCATCGTACGATCCGATGGAGGGACTCCGACGGACATATCCAGCAATATCACGGCGATGAATTTTATCCGTTTAGCCAACGATGTCATCGAGATTTACCTGGCAGCGCAAAAGATAATATCTACGGACAGGGGTTCTTATGCAACGATTGAGGCTAATCTGACTTCTGCTGTGGCAGCGAGAAACTAAGACAGGATGGTGTGTGATGATTAATAAAAGAGGCTCTATTCTCATATTTGTCTATTCTGTGATCTTTGTCCTTTTGAGCTTGAGCGCGTCTGTCATCGCCCACAGCATCCAGGAAAAAAGGGCTTTTGAGATAACCAAGGATAAGTCTGCGGCTTTTTATCTGGCTGAAACATCTTTGGATAACGCGCTTGCTGTTTTGATGAGCAATCAGAACTATGCCGGAACAACTAGCCCTGTCTCTGTGTATCGGGGGACGACGCTCGTCGGTCAATATGAGGCGACCGTTGACAATATCAGCTCTAATTTAAGAAAGATCACCGTTACCAGCTATGTTCCTCAGGAGACGGTCGCTCCCGGAGAGGTGAGGCAGATGGCCAAGGCAGAAGCCGTTGCCAGGATTGCGACCACTCCGCCGCCGGCGAATTTTTATGATTATGCGGTTTACTCGGCCGGGGAGATCGAATTTACCCAGCAGGGCGGCAATAATCCTTTGGTGACAGGGGATGTCATTTACGCAGATTCTATTTCATCGGGGAATGTCAGCGGCACCAAGACGCACGATGCGACCATTAGTCCGTTGACTCATCTGAGTTTCCAGGATTTGCGCAACAAGGCTCAAAGTCAGTTTAATGCGCATACGATCGCGCATAATAATATCTACACCACCGCTGACCTGGCTGCCAAGGCTGCTTTTCCTGCGGATTTTTATTATAACAGCATCCCCGGGGGCGAGCCCAATGTTGTCTATGTTGAAGGCGATCTGACTTTGAAAGGAAACATAACGACGGGCGGTTTCTTCATTGTCGTTGGTAATATCCTCGTCGATCCTACGGTGACTTCGGACACGACGATTAACGGGAACGTCGCCGTGAGCGGGTGCATTTATTCGACGGGAGAGTTCACCTTGAACGGCGGTAGAAACGCATTGAACGTTGACGGAGGCATCTGGGCCGGAGAAGAGGCGGAATTCAAAGGAGCCACAGAAGTCCAATATAATGCGACCTATATGAACGTTGTCAAAAATCTCGTGGACAGCCTTTCTTCGGTGACGGTTCAGCTTTTGTCCTGGAGGCAGCTGGAATTATACGATTGAGCATGCAAAAAGGATTGTATGAATTTTTTCGAAGAGTCTCTTAGTCAGATCAAAGATCTCTTTTCCAAGTCCATCGCGCAGGGGGCAAAATCCGGCGTTTTTTTAGGGTTGGATATCGGCTCGTACAGCGTCAAGATTGTCAGGCTTGAGCCGGCGAAAGACGGATTTAAAGTTCTCGGTTTCGGCGTGGAAAAAGTCATTGATAAAAATTATAGGGATGCGTTGAGCAGGGCCTGGGTCAAGGCCAAGGCGCAACCCGAAGAGTCGGCGACTATATCTGTTGCGGGACAGGGGGTTGTTTCGCGCTATATCGAATTGCCGGCGATGAATAAGGGCGAGCTCGAGTCTTCGATGAAATTCGAGATCGAGAAATACGTGCCGTTCCCTTTAGGCGATGTGATGACGGATTATGCGATTGTCCAGGAGATGAAAGATAAGTCGAAGATTTCTGTCTTGATCGCCGCCGCCAAAAATGACCTCATCCAGAAGAAGTGCAATCTCGCCAAAGAGGTCAATATCAACCTTAAGGGGCTTGATCTGGATTGCCTTGCCTTGGCGAATTTTACCACGGAATTGGCTTTAGGTAAGGAGAAGGAAGCAGGGGCCTGCATCATTAATTTAGGCAAGACCGTTTCCAACATCGACATCTTTATCGACGGAGCGCCTCAGCTGAGCCGGGATATCTTTATGGGTGGGGACGATATCACCAAGAAGATCGCTGAAATGCTGGATGTCGATTACGCGGAAGCGGAGAAACTTAAAATTTGTCCTGAGAAAAGAAAAGATGAGCTGATGAGCGTCTGGGAGCCGATTCTGAGTAATCTCGCGGCTGAGATCCGTGTCTCTTTGGATTACCTGGAGGCCAGGTCCAACAAAGTGGTTAATTCGGTCTTTATTACGGGCGGCACGAGCCTGCTCGTCGGGATCCAGGATTATTTGAACCACGCCCTCGGCGTTGAGGTCAACAAGATGGATTATTGCGAAAAGTTACATTTTGAGGATGCTGCCGCAAAAGAGGATTTTAAGGCCAATAGCGACTTTTTATCTATCGCGCTCGGCCTCGCCCTAAGATAATAATGATCACGATCAACCTGTTGCCGAAAAATTTAAAAAGAGTAGAGAGGAAAGCGATCGTCCTCCCTTATAAGGCCTTACTCGTCGCCGTTTTTGGCGTTCTCGTCTTTTTGCATCTTGTCTTTCTTTCTTTAAGCGCTTATAAGGGGCTGCAGGTTTTTGGTTTAAAAAGGGCGTGGGCGAAGATAGAACCTCAATCAAAAGATTCAGCATCGACCAATGGCGAGATCAAAAAACTGCAGAATAACGTCAATTCTTTAAATGACGTTGTTACGCGCAAGGTGAGCCTGACAGAGATTCTTTCTGGGCTTTGTACCTCTGTGCCAAAGGGCCTTTGGCTGGAACGCCTGACCTATTCCAGCGAGGGGCTGATGATCCAGGGAAGCGTTGTGTCATTATCTCAGAGTGAGATGTCGATCATCGGAAAATTTCTCCAGGATTTAAAAAAGAATAAATCGTTCGCTTCTGCTTTTTCAAAGATCGAACTCAGTAATGTCCAGCGCCGAACGATCAAGACATACGATGTCGTTGATTTTGTTTTCTTGGGTGAATTGAAAAAATGAATAAGATCGATAAAGAGCTCATTTTAAGCAAGATTTCGAGCTTTAAGGATAATGCCAAGGCGGTCATGATTTTTGCGGCTGTTATCGTTCTTTTGGATGCAGCGGTGATCCTGCGGTTCCAGGTAGTGTCTTTGGTCAAACAGTACTCCAGGTCTAAACAGCTGAAAGTGGACATTCTTCGGACGCGTGAAAAATCGAAAAATTCCACTTCGACCAAAGACAAATTGACGAACTTGAACGAGGAGTTTGATCGATTCGGCAAGAGGATCATCGTCGAAGAGGAGATCCCGCGCATTCTTGAGTCGATCTCTAAGTCTGCGGATCTGTGCGGAGTGCGGATTTTAAAGATAAGGCCTGAGGGGACGGTTGCTCAAAAGGCTGTATCGGCTAAAGGCAAAGCGGTCAAGGAGTCGCAAGAGTATGCGCGTCTAAAAATATCTATTAATATGCGCGGCGGCTTCCATCAGCTGGGTCGTTTTGTCGCGCTCCTAGAGAATTCCTCTGTCTTTTTGGATTTGAAGAGGCTTGAGATCCAATCGGATGAGCAGGAGTATTTGAAGCAGGTCGTAACAATAATCCTTGAAGTGGTCATAAAAAAAGCTTAAAATGAAACATGGTTTTGTGCGTTTACTAATAAATTCTGTTTTTGGGGTTTGTTTCAGTATTTTTTTTGTCTCTTATGTTGCGGCCGAAGAGTACGTCTATAAATTCCAAGGCAAAAGAGACCCTTTTGTTCCGCTCATTTCGCCGTCTGGGTATCTTTTGAACCTTGAGCCGCAGGATGATTCGACGCTCAGGTTAGAAGGGGTCATGTTTGACCCTAATGGCGATTCTATCGCCATTATCAACGGCGAGCTGGTGCGTGTTGGAGAGACGATCGGCGATGCGGTCTTAAGCAATATCGAACCCGACAAAGTGATTGTGATTAAGAATAATGAGAAGGTTGAATTAGAATTGCGAAGGGAGGGGTAAATGAGGATTTGGAAAAATCCAAAAATTTTGTTTAACTTTTTGGCGATTTTGGTCACTCTGGTTTTTTCTTCCAGTGTTTTCGCCCAAAATACAGAGTCGTCCCAGAAGACCGTAGAGTCCTCTGCCAATCAGACCCAGGCCGTGAGCCCGACGTCTTCAATGGCTGAGACCGCGTCCGCAGAGGTGGCTGTTGTTGCGCCCGCCCCTGCAGCGGCACCCGAGCCTGCGGCGCCTGCGTCCGAAGAGGAGGCTAGGAAACCGGAGCTTATCACTCTTGATTTCAAGGAAGCGGATATCCGCGACGTCTTAAAAGTCATTTCCTATAAGAGCGGGATGAATATCGTGGCCAGCCCCGAGGTGACCGGCACGGTCAACGTGAGGATCGCGGATGTTCCGTGGGAGAGGGCCATGGACGTTATTTTAAAGACTTATGGTTATGCGTACGACAAGCAGGACAAGATCATCATGGTCGCGCCTTTGGAAAAATTGACGGCCCAGCGCAAAATGGAGCAGGATCTCGCGCAGGTGCAACCGACGGTAACAGAGGTCATTCTGCTAAAGTATATTGATGCGATCGACGCGAAAAAGGCCATCGATTCTCAGGTTTCTCCGCGTGGCCGCGTAACGGTACTGGAGATCACGGGCCAGGCAGGATGGGGTTTTGGCGGTTCGTTTGCGGCAAAGCGCGCCCGCACAGGGGCTTCGTCGAGCCGTTCCAAGACGCTTATCATCTCGGATATCCCCCCGGTCTTAGAAAGGATAAAGGAGGTTCTGGAAGGTATTGATGTTAAGCCTAAGCAGATCCTTATTGAAACCCGGCTGGTGGAAGTCAACCTCAACCGCTTGAAAGATTACGGCATCAGCTACGGGACAGGCGGGGCAGGCTCAGCGACCAATTCAACAGTGACGACGCAGAGCACGACAAAAGATACTAAGGTGGGAGGCACTTCGCTGGCCGATATCATCAAGCCGGCTGTTTTTGATCCTAAGGCTACGATCAGCGGGGTGAACCCGTACACTACAGGCCTTCAGCTTGTGTTTCAGAAATTGACCGGGACGAAGTTTGAGGTCCTCCTGCACGCCTTGGAAGAGAATGTGGCGACCAATACCTTGTCGGCGCCGAGCATCATGACCCTGGACAACCAGGAAGCGACGATTCTCGTGGGCGAGCAGTTTCCGATTATTTCAACGACGAAGAGCAGCGATACGTCGACCACCGTCGATGTTTCCCTGGAAGAATACAAGGATATCGGCATCCAGTTGAACGTCGTGCCGCAGGTGAGCGGCAAAGATAAGGATTATATTAACATGATCCTCCATCCCGCGGTCACAGCCCGCGGCGAACTGGTGGAGAAGTATCCGATCATCACCACACGCGAAGCGCAGACTCAAGTGCTCATCAAGAGCGGCGAGACGATCATGATCGGCGGTTTGATCAAGGACGTGAAGAACGAGAGCATCCAGGGCATTCCTTTTTTAAGGAGGATCCCGGTCGTGGGCAAGCTCTTTGAACGCAAGACTTACGATACGGAGAAGGTCGAGTTGTTGATCTTTATCACCGCTCATATCGTTGATGATAAGAATTTATCGGCAGATCAGCTTGTGTCGCTCGAAGATAAGCTCATGCTTAAAGGCGCGCCGCCATTAAATGGAAAAGCGCTCGCGAAGTAAATAGATTTGTTGATTGACCGGCTTCGCTCGCAGACGCGTGCGGGGTTTTCAATAAAGATTTTCATGGGGTATAGATTTACATTTATTCTTGCCAAGGTCGGAGATATGATTTTTATCTCCCATCTTGATCTTCTGAGACTGCTCGGCCGCGCAGCGCGGCGGGCAGGCCTCGCTGTAAGTCTTA
>JAGVGA010000061.1 GCA_020057345.1 Candidatus Omnitrophota bacterium
ATATGAAAATCGGCGATAAAGGACATCAGGCGCGCCTCTCTGACTTTCCTGATCTATAGGCAATCTTTCCGCTTAAGATCGTGTATTCCACGGCCCCTTGTAAAGTGCGGCCGATAAAAGCGGAGTTTTTGGACATCGATACGAAACTTTCCTGGGTCACTTTCCACTCTTTCCTGGGATCGACAATGATGATATCCGCATCAACGCCAGCCTTAAGCGACCCCTTCGGGACCCTTAAGATCTTTGCAGGGCCAAGAGCTAATTTTGTTACAAGCTCCTGCCAGCTCAACAGGCCCGTCTCGACGAGCTCTGTGATGCTTACGGAAAGCAGCGTTTCTAAACCGACCACGCCGAACTCAGCCCGGTCAAACTCTATTTCCTTCTCGTTTTCCGTGTGCGGGGCGTGGTCTGAGGCGATCACATCAATGGTGCCGTCTTTGAGGCCCTGTTTGATCGCCTGCGCGTCCGCTTTAGCCCTCAGCGGCGGATTCATCTTAAAATTCGTGTCATAACCGATCAGCTCTTCTTCGCTCAAAGAAAAGTAGTGAGGCGCAGTTTCTGCTGTGACCGCGACTCCGTTCTTCTTGGCTTGTGCGACGAGCTCGACCGATTCCCGACAGCTCACATGGGTGATATGAACCCTCGCCCCTGTCTCTTGCGCCAGGTCAATATCCCTTTGGACGCGTTTGTATTCCGATTCTTTGGAAATCCCTCTTAAGCCCAGCATGGTGGACATGAACCCGAGATTCATGACCCCGCTATTGGATAATCCCTGATCTTCGCAATGGCAGATAACGAGCAGATCACATTCTTTTGCTCTTTTTAATGCCTCGCGCATCACCTCGGAGCTCTCTACTGACGAGCCGTCATCCGTAACCGCAACAACGCCCAGTTTTTGTAATTCAGGGATATCCGTGACCGTTTCTCCGGAGCGGGCTGAGGTGATCGCGCCTGCGATAAAAACATGGCACTGCGCTGTCTTTTGGATGATCTTTTTTATGAAACGCACATTCTCGGGGGTGTCGATCGCAGGCATCGTGTTCGGCATAGCCAGAACGCTCGTGACACCGCCTTTTAAAGCAGCCCTTGTTCCGCTCGCCACGGTCTCCTTATCCTCGCGGCCGGGCTCTCTTAAATGCACGTGCATATCAATAAGGCCGGGCAGGACTATTTTATCCTTGGCCTCGATCACCTGGTCAGCAGTCTCGCTGATATCCCCGGCAACCTTGGCGATATGCCCGTTCTCGATTAAAATATCCAGAGGCCCGTCAATGGATGAAGCAGGATCGACGACATGGCCGCCCTTGATCAAGATCTTCATTTCTTTTTGGCCCCTTTGTTTTTTATCTGCTCATTCGCCTGAGCCACCAGGAATAAAACCGCCATACGCACAGCGATGCCGTTGGTGACCTGTTCTAAAATGACGGAATTCGCGCCATCCGCCACATCGCTCGACATCTCAATGCCGCGGTTGATGGGCCCTGGGTGCATGACCAGGATGTCTTTCTTCGCTTTTTTCAGGCGCTCGGCCGTGATGCCGAAATTCTTGAAATACTCCAATTGCTTGGGGAAAGCGCCTTCCGTGTCGCGCTCGAATTGCATGCGCAGCACATTGATCGCATCCGCCTCTTTAAGCGCCTCATCGATATCGCTTGTCACGCGTACGCCCGTCTGCTCAACTCCCACGGGGATCAACATGGAGGGCGCGCACACCGTGACTTTTGCCCCCAGTTTTGTCAGGCCCCAGATGTTGGAGCGCGCCACGCGCGAATGCGCGATGTCTCCGACGATGCTGACATTCAAGCCCTCGATGCGGCCGAGTTTTTCCTGCAAAGTGAAAATATCCAGAAGCGCCTGGGTCGGGTGCTCATGCCACCCGTCGCCCGCATTGATGACGCTGGCGCGAAGATTCTTAGCCAACATCATGGCCGCGCCCGAATAGTTGTGGCGCATCACGATGATGTCGACATTCAGGGCCTCGATGTTTTTGCCCGTATCGATGAGCGTCTCGCCTTTCCTGACGCTCGAGGTCTCGGTCGCGATGTTGATGACGTCGGCGGACAGCCTCTTGGCCGCTATTTCAAAAGAGATCCTCGTGCGCGTGGACGGCTCGTAGAAAAGATTGACCACCGTCTTGCCGCGCAGGGCCGGGACTTTTTTGATCTCGCGGCTGATAACCTCCTTGAACGAGACCGCCGACGACAAAATAAGCTCTATCTCCTCGCGAGTGAGTTCCTGCAAGCCCAGAAGATCTTTGCGCGTCCACGCGGTCTTTGAATTCATTGATAGCTCTCCAGCACCACGACCTCATCCTTGCTTTCCGTCTCCTCGAGCCTGACCTCGACCGTCTCTTTCATGGAGGTCGGAATATTCTTGCCTACGTAATCCGCGCGTATGGGAAGTTCCCGATGCCCGCGATCGATCAGGACCGCCAGCTGAATGAAAAGCGGCCTTCCAAAATCGATGATCTCGTCTAAGGCCGCACGGATGGTACGGCCCGTGTAAAGAACGTCATCGACCAGGATGACCTTCTTGTCCTTGATGTCAAAATCGATCTCCGTCTTGTGCACTACCGGCTGCTGGGCAATAGAGCTTAAGTCATCCCGGTACAGGGTGATATCCAGAATGCCGACCGGCGGCTTATGGCCGTCGATCTGCTCGATGACGGCGGCCAGCCGCATGGCCAGATACGCGCCTCGCGTGCGCACGCCGATGATCACCAGGTCCTGAGTGCCCTTGTTCTTCTCTAAGATCTCATGGGCCATACGCGTCAATGTGCGCAACATGCCGTTCTTGTCCATGATCCGCGACTTTTCTTTCATTGTCATATCAGCTTCTCCTTGGAGTCTGTTAGGCAAAAAAATACCCGCATGTTTTATGCGGGCATTCGATTATCTTAGTCAGGGCAATCCCATTCATGGCTCTTGATCCTTACCGGTTTCGCAGAACCGGCTTAAAGGTACTTTTAAAAAAATAACATATC
>JAGVGA010000085.1 GCA_020057345.1 Candidatus Omnitrophota bacterium
ATCATGAAAGAAAAAGCGAATTCATTCTGGAGAAACATCCTGATTTTTTTATCCATCATGGGGCCCGGCATCATCACGGCCAATGTGGACAATGATGCCGGCGGCATCACTACGTATTCGGTCGCCGGCGCGCACTTCGGTTATTCCCTTATCTGGTCTTTTATCCCGATCATATTAGTTTTGATCGTCATCCAGGAGATGTGCAGCCGCATGGCGGTCGTCACGGGCAAAGGCCTGGCCGACCTCATCCGTGAAGAGTTCGGCGTCAAGGTGACTTTTTACGCGATGGTCGTTCTTGTCCTGGCGAACATCGGCAACGTGATGGCTGAATTTTCCGGTATCGCGGCGAGCGCCGATCTTTTCGGCATCAACAGGCCCATCCTGGTTATCGCCTGCGCCTTTTTTGTCTGGTGGCTGGTGGTCAAGGGAAATTATAAATCCGTGGAAAAGGTTTTCCTGGGCGCATGTCTTTTTTATGTTTCTTACATCATCTCGGGCTTTATCACGAAGCCCAACTGGTCTGTTATCGGCTATGAGGCTTTGCATCCGCAATTCCAGATGAACAAGGTCTATCTGCTGATGCTTATTGGCGTCATCGGAACGACCATCGCGCCGTGGATGCAGTTTTACCAGCAGGCCTCGGTGGTGGAGAAGGGCATCAAATTGAAAGATTACGCCTATCACCGCTGGGATGTGATCATCGGCGCCTTCGTCGTCAACATCGTTGCTTTTTTTATAGTTATCGTCTGCGCGGACACGCTTTTTAAGAACGGGGTGCGCATCGAGACAGCCAAGGACGCGGCCCTGGCGCTCAAGCCTTTGGCCGGAGAATATTGCTATCTTTTATTCGCCTTTGGGCTTTTTAACGCGTCTTTATTCGCCGCGTCGATCCTGCCGCTGTCCACCGCTTATTCCGTGTGCGAAGGCATGGGGTGGGAGTCGGGGGTCAATAAGTCATTTAGGGAGGCGCCGCAATTCTATTCTCTCTATACGGGCATCATCATATTCGGCGCGATTTTTGTCTTGATCCCCAGGATCCCGCTTGTTAAGGTGATGATCTTTTCTCAGGTGGCTAACGGGATCCTTTTGCCTTTCGTCCTGATCATGATGCTGCGCCTCATCAATAATAAGAGATTGATGGGGGCCTATGTGAATTCAAAGCTTTATAACGGCATCGCGTGGCTCACGGTCGCGATCATGATCGCGCTTTCCCTGTTCCTTTTTCTCCCGATGTTTTCGTCGGGGATAGGCGGTTGACTTTCTGCAAGTTTGTGTTATAGTTAAAAAATATTTCTTTACGCATTAAGATGTTCGGAGGAAGGGCTATGAGAAAAATTCGCTTCGTTTTTATGGGGTTGGCCGGACTTTTGTTCCTGGCCGGCTGCGGCACAGCGAGGTCTGCTTCGCGCAACGGCTTGGAAAGCCGCGTTCAGACTTTGGAGAACAGGGTCTCGGTTTTAGAGAGTGATGTCCAAGCGTCCGGCGCCCTTAAGGCCAGCACGGCGGGTGAGGTCGTCACAGGAAGTGTCTCTGGCGCGGCGAGCGCCGAGCAGATGACGAAAAAGCAGATCCAGGAAGCCTTGAAGAACGCCGGTTATTACGACGGTGAAATCGACGGGAAAATCGGTTCCAAGACCAAGGAGGCTATCCGCCAGTTCCAGAAGAATATGGGTTTAAAGGTGGACGGTGTCGCCGGCCGCAACACCAAAGAAAAGCTTTTAAAATATCTACCGTAGTTCAATGCGCTTAACAGCGAGAAAGGGAGTTTCAGGTGAGGTCATTTATTTTCGGAATCATCATTGCGTCATTCGTTTTTTCGGGTTGCAGCAAGAAGAATGTCGAACCCAAGCAGGTCGTCCGCGTTGAATCCGATTCTTTAAGCTTAGACGGCGCGGATACGCTTCTGGCATCGCCGACCGAACAGGCCGCGAATCAGGAGCAGGTGTCCAATATCGTCATTAACCAGGAAGCCGAACCTTTGGGCGAAACGCCGGCTGTTCTTTCGCCTGATTCCCCGGATCCCCAATCGATCCAGAAGGCCCTGAAAAATTTAGGGTTTTACCAGGGCGAAGCGGACGGTAAAGTCGGTCCTAAGACAAAAGAGGCGATCCGCGAATTCCAGAAAAAAAATAGCCTGGATGTGGACGGTAAGGTTGGGCCTAAGACCTGGGCGATTTTAAAGCGTGCGCTCGAACAGCCCGCCGGTGCGCAATCAATAAAAAATTAAAGAGGCCCTGATTGTTCTTCTATTCCCCTAAAGAAACCAAGCCGGATACAAAGCATCTGGAGTTAATGCGTTGGGTCCGCGAGATGGCATCTTTATGCCGGCCGGACCGCATCGTCTGGATCGACGGCTCAGAAGAAGAAAAGAAGCGCTTGGAGGACGAGGCGGTAGCCGCCGGCGAGATCGTCCGTTTAAACCAGGAAAAGCTTCCGGGTTGTTTCTACCACCGCACCGCTGTCAACGATGTTGCCCGCACAGAACATCTGACCTATATCTGCACGAGAAAAAAAGAGGGCGCTGGCCCGACGAACAACTGGATGCTGCCGAAAGAGGCTTATAAAAAAGCCGGCTCTTATTTTCGCGGGGCCATGCGCGGCCGCACCATGTACGTGATTCCGTTTTCCATGGGGCCGGTGGGCTCGCCGTTCAGTAAGGTCGGCGTGGAATTGACGGACAGTATTTACGTGGTCTTAAACATGCGCATCATGACGCGCATCGGGCAGAAGGTGCTGGATTATTTGGGGCCTGAAGGCGATTTCACGAAATGTCTGCACTCCAAGGCTGACCTGGATATCGAGAAGCGCCTGATCCTTCACTTTCCTGAGGATAATACGATCTGGAGCGTCGGCTCCGGTTACGGCGGCAATGTCCTTTTAGGTAAGAAGTGTCTTTCTTTGAGGATAGCGAGCTACCTGGCCAAACAGGAAGGGTGGCTGGCCGAGCATATGCTCATCATGGGCATCGAAGAGCCGAACGGCCACGTCGAATATGTGGCAGCGGCTTTTCCGAGCGCCTGCGGAAAGACGAACCTCGCCATGCTTATTCCACCCGATGGCCTGAAGGTCAAAGGGTATAAGATCTGGACAGTGGGCGATGATATCGCCTGGATGCGCATCGATACGGACGGCGCTTTGTGGGCGATCAATCCTGAAAGCGGGTTTTTCGGCGTGGCCCCGGGGACGAATTCGAAGTCAAATCCCAGCGCCATGGCGACTATCAAGAAAAACACCATCTTCACAAACGTTTTATTGAAAAAAGATTTTACTGTTTGGTGGGAAGACGGCGATGAACCGGCGCCGAGCGAAGGCATCGATTGGCAGGGCAAGCCGTGGAAGCCGGGCGCCAAGAACGAAAAAGGCGAGATCATCAAAGGCGCCCATCCCAACAGCCGCTTTACAACGCCGGCCAGCCAGTGTCCGTCCATCTCTTTTCGTTTGGAGCACCATCATGGCGTCCCTATTTCAGCGATTATCTTCGGCGGCCGCAGGCAGCACGTGGCGCCGCTGGTCTATGAATCTTTCAGCTGGCAGCACGGCGTGTATGTAGGCGCGACCATGGCTTCCGAGCGCACGGCGGCCCAGTTCGGTAAAGAGGGAGAGGTCCGGCGCGACCCCATGGCTATGCTGCCGTTCTGCGGCTACAACATGGCTGATTATTTTCAGCATTGGTTGGATATAGGCGGGCGGCTCCAGAAGAAGCCGAAGATCTTTCATGTGAACTGGTTCCGGATGGATGAGAACGGCAAGTTTCTATGGCCCGGGTTCGGCGAGAACTTAAGGATCCTCGAGTGGATCCTGAGCCGCTGTAATAATTCGGTGGATGCGGCCAAGACGCCCATCGGCTATGTGCCACTGCCGGAAAGCCTGGACATGACCGGCCTGAACCTTTCCAAAGAGGCCATTAAAAAACTCATTGAGATCGACAGATTCGAATGGCTCCAGGAGATGGAATCCCAGAAAGAGTTTTTAAAGATTTTAGGCGACGATCTTCCCGAACAGATCTGGCAGGAGTGGGAAGCGCAGAATAAGCGTCTTGCGGAATAAACTGTGCAAAAAGACACCCTCATTAGAACAGATTTTCCAGAGTTCAGGCTTTTGCGCCGCGGCAAAGTGCGCGATGTCTATGAGGTAGGCGACAAACTTCTCATCGTTGCCACAGATCGCATCTCTTGTTTTGATGTTGTTTTGGGCTGCGGTATCCCTCAGAAAGGGGAGGTCTTAACGAAGATCTCCTTGTTCTGGTTTGATTACTTAAAAGATTTGACTGAGCATCATCTGATCACTACGGATGTCACCCAGTATCCCGCCTCGCTTGGCAAATATAAAGATGTCCTGCGCAACCGTTCGATGCTGGTGAAGAAAGCTCAAGCCTTGCCTATAGAGTGTATTGTGCGCGGTTATTTATCCGGTTCGGGGTGGAAAGAGTATAAGCAAAGTTCTTCTGTCTGCGGCATCTCTTTGCCAAAAGGCTTAAAAGAATCCGATAAGTTGCCTAAAGTGCTCTTTACTCCGTCTACCAAAGCGGACGTCGGGCACGACATCAATATCGATGCGGCAGCTGCGGCAAAGCTGGTGGGCCCGCAAGTTTTCGACGAGATAAAAAAGAAGAGCATCGCGCTTTACACGAAAGCCGCCCGATATGCCGTATCCAAAGGTATCATCATCGCGGATACAAAATTTGAATTCGGGAGATTTGACGGAAAGATCATCCTGATCGACGAAGTCCTTACCCCGGATTCTTCGCGCTTCTGGCCTAAAGAGGGTTACGCTCCGGGCAAGCCGCAGCCGAGTTTTGACAAGCAGTTCATGCGGGATTATCTTGAGTCCTTGAGGTGGGATAAGATTCCGCCGGCGCCGGAAGTCGAGCCCACCATCATCCAACAGACCTCTGAAAAATACCTCCAGGCATTAAAGTTTCTCGTCGGTTAAAGAAATCCTCCAAAGCCGCCAGCTTTTCATGGCGGCATTCTTTTTTGTTGTTTTGCTGGGAGGCTGGTTCTATCCGCTTTTAGGGTATTTTATCCCATATGCTGACCGTGACGACTGTCTTAGGCGTGATCAGCGCTCTTTTTAACCATCAGCGGGCGTGGTGCTGTTTTTGTCCGCGGCATCGGCTATGGCACAACATGGACAGCCGCAGCCCCAGCGTTGCCGCTTGCTCCAAAAGCGCCCTTAGTTTCTAACCGAGAAGCATGAGATTGCAAAAAAGCCTGATCGAGAGATCAGGCTTTTTTATGACTTAAATGCCGGGAGAGGGAGTTGAACCCTCATGAGGTTGCCCTCAACGGTTTTTGAGACCGCCGCGTAAGCCATTCCGCCACCCCGGCAAATTGAGCACCTTAAAGCTATTTCTTTTCCTTATTGAACCACGTCAACATCTCGAGGGGCAAGGGGAAAACGATGATCGAGGTTTTCTCGGTTGATATGTCCATCAAAGTCTGCAAATAGCGCATCTGTAAAGACATCGGCTGTTTCTGCAATACCTCAGCCGCCATGGAAAGTTTTTCAGAGGCCTGGTATTCGCCTTCCGCCGAGATGACCTTGGCGCGGCGTTCACGCTCTGCCTCGGCTTGTCTGGCTATGGCGCGCTGCATTTCCTGAGGCAGGTCCACGTGCTTGATCTCTACGTGCGAAACCTTGATGCCCCATGGGTCAGTGGCTTTATCGATGATCAGCTGGAGCTCTGAATTGATCTTGTCTCTTTCCGAAAGAAGCTCGTCTAAGGTCGTCTGGCCGAGGGTGCTGCGCAAAGACGTCTGCGACATCTGGGACGTGGCAAAGTGATAATCTTCGACTTCGATAATGGCCCTGTTCGGGTCCATGACTTTATAATAGATGACCGCATTGACCTTGACGGAAACGTTGTCTCTGGTGATGACATCCTGCGGCGGAACGTCCAGCGTGACCGTACGCAAGCCAACACGCACAATGCGGTCGATCGGCGCAAAGACAAAGATGATGCCCGGCCCTTTGGGTTGAGGCAGGAGGCGGCCTAAACGGAAGATGACGCCGCGTTCGTATTCATTTAAGATCTTGATCGAGTTTAACAGATAGACGACGATGAAGATGACGAAAATCATTGGAAAACTCATACTGACCTCCTCGTATTAGGTTGTTACCATTGATTAAGGCGCTTATTTTGACACAAGGAGTTTGACCTTGTCAACTCCCACCACTTTTACTTTCTCGCCCTTTTTGATCGGTTCTGCGCCGCGATTTATAGCGGTCCAGATCTCGCCATCCAGGAAGACCTGGCCAACGTCTGCGATATCCGTACTGGCCGTCGCGATCTTGCCGATAAGCGCATCAGCGCCTGTCGTCGTTTTTTTGCGGTGAGCTTTCATCACATTGGTGACGAGAAATATGACAATGGCCGCAACCGCCAGAATAAAGGGGAGGATGACGTTTAAAGAAATGCGCATGGCGGCAAAAGGCGTGTCGATGAGCATGAGCGAGCCCAAAAGCATGCACACTGCGCCGCCCAACGTGAGCAGGCCGAAAGTGACGGGTGTGAGCGCCTCGGCGATGAAGAGGATGATGCCTATCAGGATCAGTACAAAACCCGCGAAGTTCACCGGAAGCATGGCAAAGGCATAAAAGGCGATCACAAGGCAGATCAAGCCAAGCACGCCGGGAAAGATCACGCCCGGATGGGTGATCTCCACAAAGAGGCTTAAGAAACCGATGAGCATCAGGATGTAGGCGATATTCGGATTGATGATGGAATTTAGGATGTTTTGGCGCAGGGTCAGGTTTTTGAATATCAGGTGGCTGTCTTTGGTGTGTAGGGTGAATGTTCTGTCGGGGAAGATAAATGTCGCGTTATCGAGCCGCCCAAGAAGCTCGTCTAAATTATTTGCGACCAGGTTGATGACCTTTTTTTCAAGCGCCTCTTTTTCCGTCAAAGAAGAGCTTTCTGTGACGGCAAGCCTGGCCCATTCCGCATTTCGATTTCTGTTTTTGGCAAGGGAGCTTATCCAGGCGAGCGTGTCGTTTAAGACTTTGTCTTCTTCCGGGTTTTCGGAGATCTCTTCGGGCGAAGCCGCTCCGGCTATCTCCTGTTTTTTATTTTTCTTGTACCTTTCCAACCTCAAGAGCTCGGTCAGGTCCTCGATCGCTTTCCTTAGAGAACGTTCGCCTTTTGGGTTCTGTCCGATCGCCACAGGATGGGCAGCGCCGATATTGGTCGAAGGCGCCATGGCCGCGATATGCGCCGCATAGGCGATGAAGACGCCTGCCGAGCCTGCGCGCGAACCGCCGGGCGCGACATAGACGATGACCGGTACGGGGCTATTGATTATTTTTTTGACGATGGTCCGCGTGGATTCCAGCAGGCCGCCCGGCGTATCCATGAGGATGATCAAGCCCTGGCAGCTTTCTTTTTCAGCTTGGTCGACCCCTCCAGAGACGTAATCGGCGATGACAGGGCTGATGATCTTATTGTCAATGGTCAGGACGAGGAATTGACTGCCCTTTGCGGTCTCGCAGAATCCCGCGGTTGCAGTCAGGAGACAGGAGAAGAAGATAGCGAAGAATAGTATTTTTTTCATATTCATCGGAGGGAAAAAATTGGTGGAGCTGACGGGGATCGAACCCGTGGCCTCCTGACTGCCAGTCAGGCACTCTCCCAGCTGAGCTACAGCCCCTTAAATTTGGTTCAATAATCATAGTATAGCTCGGCAGTATTGTCAACAGTTAGCGCCTCAAA
>JAGVGA010000074.1 GCA_020057345.1 Candidatus Omnitrophota bacterium
CTGGATTATCCGGCGGATGCCCTGCCGGAGGGCACGCTCCACCCGCGCCGCGTGATGAAGGGCGTGGTGAGCGGGGTGAGGGATTACGGCAACAGGATGGGCATTCCGACGGCGAACGGCGCTGTTCTTTTTGACGAGCGTTTTGTGGGCAACCCTTTGGTGTACTGCGGGACCGTCGGCATACTCCCTAAAAACAAGTCATTTAAGAAGGTCAGGACCGGAGACGCGGTTGTGGTGGTGGGCGGTAGGACCGGACGCGACGGCATCCACGGCGCGACATTCTCTTCGGGCGCGCTGACCCATGAGTCCGAAGATATCTCGTCCGGCGCGGTGCAGATCGGCAACGCGATCACGGAAAAGAAGATGCTCGATTGTTTGCTTAAAGCGCGCGACATGGATTTGTACGACGCGATCACGGATTGTGGGGCCGGCGGGCTTTCCAGCGCTGTCGGAGAGATGGGGCAGGAGCTCGGCGCGCGCGTCCACCTGGACCGGGTGCCCTTAAAATATCACGGCCTCACCTATACGGAGATCTGGATATCAGAGGCGCAGGAGCGCATGGTCCTGTCCGCTCCTAAGGAAAAGGTGAACGCCCTTTTAGAGGTTTTCCGCAAGGAGGATGTAGAGGCCACTGTCCTGGGAGAATTCACCCATACGAAAAAGCTTGAGCTTTTTTATCAGGGCCATCAGGTCTGTTCTCTGGATATGGATTTTCTCCATGAGGGCTCGCCGAAGATTACCAAGAAGGCGATGTGGGTGAAGCCTCCGGCGCGGCCCGGCGCCTTGCTTCCCAAGAAAGATCTCACCTGCATGCTCCTGAAACTTCTTTCGCATCCGAATATCGCATCCAAAGAGTGGGTGATCCGGCAGTATGACTACGAAGTCCAGGGCGCGATGGTCCTGAAGCCGCTCGTCGGAGAGAATAATGACGGGCCGTCGGACGCCTGCGTGGTTAAACCCCGCTTTGATTCATTCCGCGGGCTGGCGGTCGCCAATGGTATCAATTTTAAATACGGCGACCTGGACCCCTACTGGATGGCCGCAGGCTGCGTGGATGAAGCCTTGCGTCAGATCGTCAGCGTCGGTGCATCTCTCAAACAAACGGCTATCCTGGATAATTTTTGCTGGGGCAATCCGGACAAGCCTGACCGCTTGGGCGCGTTGGTCAGGGCCGCGTTCGGCTGTTATGACGCATCCAAGGGATTCGGCGTGCCTTTTATTTCAGGAAAGGACAGCCTTTATAATGAATTTATGCTTAAGGATAAGACGATCGCGATCCCCGGAACGCTCTTGATCTCGGCGATCGCCGTCATGGATGACGTGCGCCGGCTGATCTCCATGGATTTAAAAGGATCCGGCAATCTCCTTTATGTTGTCGGCGAGACTTTTGCGGAGTTGGGCGGGTCTTGCTACAATGAGATCATATCAGCCAAGGCCGGCTTTGTGCCAAAAGTAGATTTTAAGAGGTCCAGAAAACTCATGGAAAGATTATCCGAGGCGATCGCCAAGGGCCTGGTCTTATCGGCTCACGACTGTTCCGAAGGCGGCCTGGCAGTGGCTGTTGCCGAGATGGGGTTTAGCGGCAATCTGGGAGCTAATATTTTCCTGAACGATGTGCCTTTTAAAGAAAAATCCAAGAGGGACGATACCATCCTTTTTTCTGAATCGCATTCGCGTTTCATCATCGAGGTCGAGCGGTCCAAGCAGAAAGCATTTCAGAAGGTCCTGCAAGGCGCGGTCCTCGGCCTTGCGGGTTGCGTGACGGATTCCAAGGAGCTGAAGGTTTACGGCGTCAAAGGCGATATGTGCCTCCGGGCGTCTTTGAAAGAACTCAAAGAGGCCTGGCAGAGGCCGCTTAAGTCTGTTTAAAAGGGAAATATGCATAAGGCCAGGAAACAGAAAAAGCATTCAGTCGATCTCCATGATCTTCAGAGGAAGATCGATGTCTTTGAAGAAGATGAGCAGGAGCGCATCGAGCGCATCACCACCGAGTTCATCATGGGTTTCAAGAAACTCAATAAATACAGGAATGCGGTGTCTATCTTCGGCTCTTCGCGCCTTTCGCCCAAAGATGAATATTATAAATTAGCGGTCCAAACGGCTTATCTTTTGGCTAAAGAAGGGTATCCGATCATCAGCGGCGGCGGCCCAGGCATCATGGAGGCGGCGAACAAGGGCGCCAAGAAGGCCAAGGGCGATTCCATCGGCCTGAACATCTATATTCCGACGGAGCAGAGGGCCAACAAATATGTCACGACCTTGCTTGAATTCCACTATTTTTTTGTGCGCAAGGTCATGTTTGTCCGTTACGCCAAGGCATTCGTGATCTTTCCGGGCGGCTATGGCACGCTTGACGAACTTTTTGAGTCCATCAATCTTATCCAGACGGCGCGTATTCCGAAATTCCCGGTCATCCTGGTGGGGAGCCGTTATTGGCAGGGGTTGCTCCACTGGGTCATGTCCACAATGCTGCGCCGGGGGTGCATCAGCGAAGACGACCTGAGCCTTTTTTCTCTGGTGGATAAACCCAGAGACGTTGTGAACGTGATCAACCGTTTTTACGCGGAAAAGTAATAATATGGTTAAGCCAAGAGTCTTGATCTTGAAAGCAGCAGGGATCAACTGCGACCAGGAGACGGCGTTCGCTTTTCAGAGCGCCGGCGCCCAAACGGAATTTGTGCACATCAACCAGCTCGTCAGCGCTGAGAAAAAACTGAGCCAATATCAGGTCCTGGCGATCTCCGGGGGTTTCACGTACGGCGATGATATCGCGGCTGGAAAGATCCTGGCGAATGAGTTAAAATGTAAATTGTTTGAGCACGTGAAGGATTTTATCAGCCGCGGCAATCTCATCATCGGTATCTGCAACGGTTTTCAGGTATTGGTGAAAGCGGGCCTTTTGCCGGGCGAAGCGGATCTTGAGCAGGAGGCCACGCTCTCCGGCAACGATTCCGGTTTTTTTGAAGATCGGTGGGTGCACCTGAAAGCGCCCGATGAAAACGCCGGCTTCCAGGAGAGCCCGTGCGTCTGGACGCAGGGGTTGAAGCATCCAATTTATCTGCCGGTGGCGCACGGCGAAGGCAAATTCATCCCGAAGAGCGAAGAGGTGCTTCTGCGCTTAAAAAAGAAGGGACAGGTTGTTTTTCAGTATTGCGACAGCCGCGGCCGGCTCGCGGATTTTCCCGTCAATCCCAACGGCTCGATCGACAGCATCGCAGGCATCTGCGATCCGACGGGCAGGGTCTTTGGCCTCATGCCTCATCCGGAAAGGCATCTTTCAAGCCTTCAACATCCGCGTTGGACCAGGGAAGGCTTAAAGAAACACGGAGACGGTTTTGCGATATTTTTGAACGCGGTGAATTTTTTGAAAGCGAGTTGATCCATGAGCGATTATCCGAAACACTATTGCGGCCTGTTCGGGATTTACGGCTTTCCGGAGGCGAGCTCCCTCATCTATCTTGGGTTGTATGCGCTCCAGCATAGAGGGGAAGAGTCATGCGGTATTGTGACCAGCGACGGTGAGGAGCTTTATATCCATAAGGACATGGGGTTGGTCGCCGATGTTTTTGACCCGGAGAAGCTGAAGGTCTTGAAAGGCGAC
>JAGVGA010000069.1 GCA_020057345.1 Candidatus Omnitrophota bacterium
CAGGCATTTATGATCTTTCAGGGGATGTTTGCGATCATCACGCCTGCCCTGATCATCGGCGCCTTTGCGGAGAGGATGAAGTTTTCCGCGTTCCTGATCTTTACGCTTTTGTGGGCGACTTTCGTGTATGATCCGATCTGTCACTGGGTTTGGGGCATCGGCGGCTGGCTCAGGGCTTTAGGCGCTCTTGATTTTGCCGGCGGCACGGTTGTCCACATCAATGCCGGCATCGCCGCACTGGTGACCGCACTGGTCATCGGCAGGAGGAAGAACCTCGATAAGAGCGTGCCTTCACCGCACAACATGCCTTTTGTAGTTTTGGGAACGGCGTTGTTGTGGTTCGGCTGGTTTGGGTTCAATGCGGGCAGCGCGTTGGCAGCCAATGGTTTGGCTGTGAATGCGTTTGTCGTGACCAATACCGCCGCAGCGGCAGCGGGATTGAGCTGGGCGTTGATAGAGTGGATACGTGGGGGTAAACCCACAATGTTCGGTGTGGCGTCAGGCGCTGTGGCGGGACTTGTGGCCATCACTCCGGCTGCCGGTTTTGTCAATGTCTTCTCAGCTATCCTGATAGGCCTGCTCGTGAGTGTCTTTTGCTACATCGCTGCGGCCATCATCAAGCCCAAGCTTGGCTATGATGACGCCCTGGATGCGTTCGGCATCCATTGCGTCGGCGGGATCTGGGGAGCGCTTGCTACGGGCTTGTTCGCTTCCAAGGCTGTGAATGCCGCAGGCAGCGACGGTTTGTTTTTCGGCAACCCGAAACTGTTTCTCATACAGGCGACAGCGGTGGGCGTGACGCTTCTTTACGCCAGTATCGGCACTTTCATCATCTATAAAGTCGTTGACGTGCTGATTGGGATGAGGGTTTCTGTTAAAGACGAAGATATGGGGCTTGATCTGACGCAGCACCATGAACGGGCCTATACCATACTCGAATAGACACCCGGCGCTGATCGGAATTGCGCCGGTGTTGAGTCTGTACACAAGGGGGGAAAAATGAAACTGATCATAGCGATTATCCAGCCGGAAAAGCTGGAGAGTGTGAAGGAAGAGCTTTATCGAGCCGAGGTAAACCTGATCACGGTCAGCGAGGTGATGGGCCACGGCCGGCAAAAGGGCGTTGCGGAGATCTATCGCGGCGTCAAGGAGATGGGAAATCTGCTGCGAAAAATAAGATTGGAGATAGCGGTGAACGAGGATTTTGTCGAGCCGACGGTGAAGGCGATCGTCAGGGGGTCCAAAACCGGCGAGACCGGTGACGGCAAGATTTTTATCCTTGATCTTAAGGAGTGTGTCCGTATCCGGACCGAAGAACGCGGTCCTGTCGCTATCGGGTAGTTTTTGGCGGATAGGAAAAAAGGTTGGGGCTGATCCTTTCGGCCCTGACCTTTTTTATGGCATAAAGGGGAGTTTGAAACCTTTTTTGGTTTCGGCGTCTTGTTTCTTTTTCAGCTCTTCATCGAGCCGCTTGATTTCTTCGCTCAGTTTGTGCGTTTCACTTTCCAGGTTCGTGAGCCGTTCGGCGATCATCCTGTGGCGCAGTTCGTAGGAAAAAACGATTGCCAGCCCGCATATTGCGATGATGATGGGCATAAGTCCTCCTTTTTATCATTATACCATTATTGTTGAACAGTCCCTATAACAGCCATATAATAATCCCTATTGAACGGGGAGGATGAGTTGGATATTGTTTGGGAAAAAAACACGCAGGCGCAGTTCAAACAGATGCTCACCAAGATGCCGGTCTTTCTGCGGGGGGCCGCTGAGAAAGCCATTTCCCGGAAGGCGGAAAGCCTGATGAAGGCGGCCCGTAGGACAGAGGTCACGGAAAAAGACCTGGTCGACGCATTATTTGCCGAAACACCCTTTGGTTTTCAGGGTTTGATGAAGAACGACCTGAGCTCTTTGGGGATCGATTATACGAAGTATGGATACGATAAGTGAAAAAAGAGAAGGGAGAGCTGACCTATGAATAAGAAGGCCGTGCAATGGCTCTACCGGGAGTTGCCGGAGTTGGAGGCTCGGGGTGTTTTAACGCCCGAGATATCAGGTAAGATACGTCGGCATTATGATGAGGCAATGACTTCCGGGAAGACCATGCTGACGCTTATGATCTGCGGTATCCTGGGAGCGCTTCTGATAGGCCTGGGAATCATTCTTTTGATCGCCCATAACTGGGAACAGCTTTCGCGTTTCAGCAGGGCTGTCCTTTCTTTATTGCCGCTGTTGATAGGGCAAGGGTTGGCTTTATGGGTGCTGCGCACCAAGCCCCAATCCGGCGCGTTTAAAGAAGGAACAGCGACCTTTCTGAGCCTCATGGTAGCTGCTTCTATCGCTTTGATCAGCCAGACGTATCACATTCCCGGAGATGCCGGCACATTCATTTTAACGTGGATGGCCTTGATTGTTCCGCTCGTCTATCTTATGCAGGCTTCGTTGCCCGCGGCTATTTACTTAATCGGCATCACCGTGTGGTCTTCACATTACTGGAATGATTCTTTGAAAGGATTTTTGTTCTGGCCATTGGCAGCCGTAGTGGTGCCTCACTTTATCTGGACGTTGCGGCAGGAGGCGTACGCGATCCGTTCTGCCCTGATCTCTTTCATCATGATTATCTGCGTTTCTTTGGGGCTGGGTTTCAGCGTTGGAAGGACATGGCCCGGCTCATGGGTCATTGTTTTTCCCAGTATTTTCGCGGTCTTTTATGCTCTCGGATCCTTTGAATTCGACAGCCTGACAACGAATTGGCAGCGTTCCTTGCGCGGCTTAGGCGGCTTGGCCCTTATTGTCCTGGCGTTCCAATTCACCTTTCGAGACCTCTGGAAATATCTTTCCGGCGATGTCTACGCTGGGGTCGGAGAAACATCCGGCTGGGGCGTTGTTCCGGATTATGCGATCATCTTTGCTATTGTCGCGATGGCCATGTTTTTTTTACTAAAGACCCTGAAGCGCGGTTCCCTGACAGATTCATTGTTCCTCGCGCTTCCGCTATTGGCGATCCTGGGGTATCTTTTGCACGGACAGGCGGTCGTCTTGTTGCTACTCATCTTTAATGCCTACTTGCTTTGTTTGGGCATCAGTCATATCATGGCCGGGATCCGCAGCAACAATCTCCCGATTGTTAACGGGGGTATGCTGATCGTGGCGATCCTGATCATTGTCAGATTTTTTGACAGCGATATCAATTTTATCTTGAAAGGGCTGACCTTCATTATCGTGGGCATCGGGTTTTTGGTGACGAACTTGTGGCTTGTGTCCGAAAGGAGATGCCATGAAAAGTAAGCTCATTATTGGATTGTTCTGTTGTCTTTCGGTGGCGCAGATCGCAACGCCTTTATCGATGATCACCAGGAGGGAGTCTGTTTTAAAGAATGGTGTGTTATTTAAATTCAAGACAGCTGCGGTCGACCCTTACGACGCGTTTCGGGGAAGATATGTGGCGTTACGTATCCAGGAAGACAAGGCCCCGCTGCCTCATGGCCGGCGTTTGTCCAACGGCCAGAATGTCTACGCGCTTATTTCAGTCGATGATTTGGGTTTTGCGAGGATCGTTGCCGTGACCACACGCAGGCCCGGGGGCGCTCCGTACATCTTAGCTCTTGTGCGATACATCGACAAGGGCAATGTGCGTCTGGACCTGAGCTTAGACCGGTATTATATGGATGAGGCAGCCGCTCCTGCTGCAGAGAAGATCTACCGGGAGCACGCCAGGCGGGATAAGCAGGATGCTTATATTACCGTAAGGATCAAGGATGGGTTTGCTGTTATCGAGGAGCTCTTCGTCGGAGGAAAGCCTATCAAAGAGTTGATTCCTTCTTCATGATGCGTTCAGTGATTTTTGCTTTATGTTTTTTTTGGATGGGGGCGTCGTTCTGTCTCGCCGAAGAAAAAGATGATTTTGAGCATCAAGACAGCCGGTTTTTCATCGTCTATCACCATGAGGATGCCAATCCTGGCATGGTGCAGGGGATTATCCGTAGAGGCGAGGATTATTTAGAGGAGTTTAGGGAAAAACTTGGCTTGGATCCTTTTGGAAGTTTTGCGGAATTGACCGATGAGGAGAAGATCAAGGTCTATCTGCACCGCACCCAGGGCAGCTATCAGGAAGAAGGCCCGTCCTGGTCTGCGGGCAATTCCCAACCTGCGAGCAAATCTATCTACGGCTATCCCCATATGGACTTCAGCACCTCGATCCTTCCCCATGAATTGGGCCACATCCTGTTTTACGAGGCCATTGGCGCTGAGAGTTTTGCCCGCGCCCCGCTGTGGTTGTCAGAAGGCGTTTCCTGCTATTTGGAGCGCGGCAGCGGCAAGTGGATGAGAGAACCTTATGTCAAAGAGGCGCTCATGAAAAATACGTTTGTGCCTTTGAGCGGGCTCGATAAATTCCGCGAGCGAAGCGGTTCGGGGGAGGAGATCAATCTCTTTTACAGCGAGTCGACGAGCGTTGTGAATTTTCTTATTGAGAATTACGGCCTGGATTCATTTAAGACTTTTTGCAGCGGCCTCAAGGAAGGAAAGTCCATAGATGAGGCCATCGCTTCGTCTTTTTCCGGCCTCAATGGTTTGGAAGACCTTGGGACAACCTGGGAGTCTTACTTAAGGAAACGCCTGGGGCATTGATTGCTATGACCAATACGCGAAAAGCGGCGATGCAATTTATCATCCTCATGGGTTTTGTGAGCCTGTTCGCGGACATCACCTACGAAGGGGGCCGCAGCGCCACAGGCCCTTATCTGGCCATGCTTGGCGCCAGCGCTGCGGTGGTCGGGTTTGCGTCGGGCTTGGGTGAGTTTTTAGGTTATGGACTTCGCCTTGTTTCCGGGTTTCTAGCGGACAAGACCAGGGGTTACTGGGCCTTGACCTTTTTTGGCTACGGCCTGATATTCGCCGTCCCGTTTCTGGCGTTGACGCACCACTGGCCATTGGCCATTTTTTTGATCATTGCCGAGCGCATTGGCAAGGCGATCCGCTCGCCGGCTCGAGACGCAATCCTTTCCTACGCTACCAAAGAAGTGGGCAGGGGCTGGGGATTTGCTGTCCATGAGGCCATGGACCAGATCGGCGCGATCATCGGGCCTTTGCTCATATCGTTTGTTTTTGTTTTAAAAGGCGGTTATCGCCAGGGTTTCGGCATTTTATGGGTCCCGGCGGTTTTTGCCATGGCCGCTCTTTTGATCGCAAGAAAAAGGGCCGTTATGCCGCACTTGCTTGAAACCGGCCCAAAAGAAAACCTCGTTGGCCGTAAGCAAGAAAAGTTGTCTAAAATTTTCTGGCTTTATGCGTTTTTTACGTTTTTCTGCGTGGCGGGATTCGCCAATTTTCAGATCATCGCGTATCATTTTAAGGTGAAATCCATTGTCCCGGATATGCAGATCCCTATCCTCTATGCGGCTGCTATGGCTGTGGACGGCGGTGCCGCGCTTCTCATCGGGAGACTCTATGATAAAATCGGTTTTAAGGCCTTGATCGCTTTGCCGATCCTGACCATTCCCATTCCTTTTTTTGTTTTTTCTTCGGTTTTCAAATTTGTCGTTATCGGTATTTTGCTTTGGGGCGTGGTCATGGGCATCCATGAGACGATCATGCGGGCCGCCATCGCGGACTTGACCTCGATCGATAAGAGGGGGATGGGTTATGGGATCTTCAACGCCATCTACGGCGCTTCTTTTTTCATTGGGAGCGCTTTGATGGGCGTCTTGTATGATTTTTCTTTGAGTTTCATTACTGTCTTTGTCGTGATATCTCAGCTTCTTGCTTTGCCTTTCTTTTTCCTGCTCCAAAAATCCTCGTCGGCCGCGACAAAATGAAAAAAGACATCCATCAATTAGGCTCAAAAGACCCCCAATCCGCCAAAAGCCTGCGCTATTCTTTCTGGGACGGACTCTTTGCCAGCGGCATG
>JAGVGA010000013.1 GCA_020057345.1 Candidatus Omnitrophota bacterium
AAGGGGCCGTGGAATACACGATCTTAAGCGGAAAGATTGCCTATAGATCAGGAAAGTCAGAGAGGCGCGCCTGATGTCCTTTATCGCCGATTTTCATATCCATTCCAAATACAGCCGGGCGACCAGCCGCGATATGGATGTGGATCATATCGCCCAGTGGGCCAAGCTGAAAGGCATTACGCTCATGGGTACGGGTGATTTCACACATCACCTGTGGCTGGAGGAATTGAAGTCCAAGCTCGAAGATACGGGCAAGGGCCTTTTTGTGCACCAAGGTATCCACTACATCTTATCTGCCGAGGTCTCAAGCATCTACAGCAAGAACAACCGCACCTACAGGATCCATAACCTGATCCTGGCCCCGTCTTTCAAGGCGGTGGATGCGCTTAACCGGCAGCTCGGTTCGGTGGGCAATCTCTCGTCGGACGGACGGCCGATCCTTGGGCTCGATGCGGCGGATCTGGCGCGTATCGTCTTTGATATCGACGAAAATTTTATGCTTATCCCCGGCCATATCTGGACCCCGTGGTTCAGTCTTTTTGGTTCAAATTCGGGGTTTGACAAGATCGAGGATTGCTTCGAGAAGTCCACTCCGAAGATATTTGCCTTAGAGACGGGTTTGTCGAGCGACCCGGCCATGAATTGGCGCTTGAGCGCTTTGGACAGATTCAGCCTCGTTTCGAATTCGGATTCGCACTCGCCGTCCAGGATAGGCCGCGAGGCGAATGTTTTTGATTGCAACCTGGATTATTTCGAGATCCGCGATGTGTTGCGGAAAAAAGACAAAAAGAAATTTCTCTATACGGTCGAATTTTTCCCGGAAGAAGGGAAATACCACTATGACGGCCACAGGCTGTGCGGTGTGAGGTTATCGCCCGAGGAGTCAAAGAAAAACAATAACCGCTGCCCGAAGTGCAAAAAGCCTTTGACCATCGGCGTGGTCAATAGGGTCAATCAGCTGGCGGATAGACAAGAAGGTTACGTTCCGGAAAACGCCATCCCGTTTAAGAATCTCATCCCGCTGGATGAGATCATCGCGGATGCCAAGCAGATGGGCAGAGGGACAGTGGCTATCGAAAAAGAATACCGGATGCTGGTCGCGCGCTTTGGCACGGAATTCGATATTCTGACAAAAGTGCCGCGCCAGGAATTGGAAAAGGCGACCGCTCCGCGTATCGCCGAGGCGATCCTGCGCGTGCGCGAAGGCCGCGTCAAGGTTGAGCCCGGCTATGACGGCGAATACGGAAAGATATCGATCTTCGGCAGCGAAGAGGACAAGGCCATCGGCGAAAAGCAGCTGAGCTTGTTTTAATGACGGAATTAATCCAGTGGCCGTTTTCCGGCCATCGGGATCTGATTGTAAAAACGCCCCCGTCGCCCAATGGATAGGGCACTAGCCTCCGAAGCTAGCCTTGCAGGTTCGATTCCTGCCGGGGGCAGATGAGATATAAGTAAGTTGCGTATGAAAAAAAAACTTATCATTCTTGCGGTTCTTTTGGCAACATGGTGCTCGCTTGCCCAGGCAGCGGTGGTTTATCTGAAAAACGGAAAGATCATGACAGGAAAGATCGTCGAGAAAAACGAGCAATACCTGGTTTTAAAGATTGGGGAAGGCGAAAGCGTGGTGAGGACTACGATATTCAATGAAGACATCAGCCGCATCGAGAGCGAAGAGACGCTTTCCAGAGAAAACAGTTTTATTCCTTTTGAATTGTTCAGGCAGCAGGAATTTCAGGCGCCGCTGTCGCCTCCGGATCCCCGAGTCCAATATCCCGCGATTGGCGGCTCGGACGACCAGCAGCAATATATACACAAGCTGCTTGAAGAAAGCCGGTGGTCGAACTCAGATGCGTCTGCGCAGATATCTCAGAAAAAAAATCTATCTATCTTTCCTGCGGCAACATCGGGAAACTCAAGTATCGCCGGGATCATCCGGTTGCCTGAGCTGACGGATAAAGCCAAGGGGGATCTCTATGTCTTACTGATGAAGGAAAATACCGACCAAGGCTTTTTTGTCTCCCCGGAGCTTCCTTATATAAAGATGTCGGCCGGCGCAATTTCTTCGAATTTCGTGGATTATGATCTTCAGGATTTGCCTGAAGGCCGTTATAAGATCATGGCTCAATGGGATGTCGCCTTGCCGCATGTCGAGATAGGAAAAATTGAGAATCACACGGTCTTCAGAAGATTAGGCACCAAAGGGGATTACTCCGGCATAGGCGAAACAGTGGCCCTTGGAAGCGATGACCACCGGTTTAATGTGAATATTGATTGCACGATTTTGATCAAAGAAAAAAGAGTGATTTTCTCCGAGGATGCGCGCCAACCGTTTGAGATCATGGACATCGCTTATAAACGGCTGGGGAGGAACATGGACACATTCATTCTGTTTGTGAGGAATCCGGGGGAGATCCCCACGAGGCCTTTCAACCTCAAGGTCAAGATCAACGGAGAGGCCCTCAATACGTGGACTGTTTTTATACAATCCTTAAAGATTGATGAGGAGAGGGCCATAGATTTGACGTCCTGCTATCAGGAGTATAAGCAGTTGTTGCTTGACAGGGACCGAGATCAGCCCATACCTAAGGAATTGAAATTTGTCGTCACAGAAGAGCGTAAAGAAGAGGTCGAGTTTGAAAAAACCATTATCACCTTCTAAGAAGGTTCTTGTAGCTGTGATCGGTGGCCACAAGTGTAATACAAAAGTGGAGGAAATTGCCACAAAATTAGGCAATTTATTAGCTAAAGTGGGTGTAATTCTTGTATGTGGTGGTTTAGGTGGAGTAATGATGGCTGTTTCAAAAGGAATGCACCTGGGCGGAGGTATAACAGTAGGCATACTGCCTGCTGAGGATAAGAATTCAGCGAACCCCTATGTGGACATACCTATTGCCACAGGTTTAGGCTATACCCGCAACACCATTGTTGTCGGGAGCGCTGACGTGATCATTGCTTTGCCGGGAGAATATGGTACACTGTCTGAAATCGCTTTTGCCTTAAATATGAAGAAGCTGGTCATCGGCATAGGGTCGTGGGATATCAAAGGCATGAGAAAGGCCAAGACCCCGGAGGAGGCTGTTGAGGCGCTCAAGGAGTTTATTGGATGAAAGCTATCTTGTTTCTTGAAGACGGGTTTTTCTTAGAGGGGTTGAGCTTCGGTGCTCAGGGCGAGGCTTTGGGCGAGGTGGTTTTTAACACCTCTATGACCGGCTATCAGGAGATCTTGACCGATCCCTCCTATAGAGGCCAGATCGTGACCATGACCTATCCTTTGATAGGCAATTATGGCGTCAACCCTGAAGATGTGGAGTCTGCCAAGCTTTGGGCTGAAGGTTTTGTGGTAAAAGAAAAATCGAAGATCTATTCCAACTGGCGGGGTAAGGATACACTTGAAGATTACCTGGCAAAAAATAAGATCATCGGGATCGAAGGCGTGGATACGCGCGCGCTCACGCGGCGCTTGCGGCTCGTTGGCGCGATGCGCGGGATCGTCTCGACCGCTGATTTTGACAAGCAGGGCTTGATGAAGAAAGTCCAGGCCTCGCCGATCATGGTCGGACGCGACCTCGTCAAAGAGGTGACTTGTAAGGAATCGTATGCCTGGCCGGAAACCGCAAAAACGGAAAAAGAATTTTCTGTCGTGTGTTTTGATTATGGGGTGAAATTCAACATTCTGCGGTTGCTTGATCTGGCGGGTTGCAAGGTAAAGGTCGTCTCTGCGACAACGAGCGCTAAAGAGGTGCTGGATTTAAAGCCGGACGGCGTGTTCTTGTCCAACGGCCCCGGCGACCCCGCGGTCTTAACGTATGCGATCGATGAGATCAAAAAGATGATGGGCCGTGTCCCGATATTCGGGATTTGTTTGGGGCACCAATTGCTCGGCCATGCGCTCGGCGGCAAGACCTATAAACTGAAATTCGGCCATCATGGCGCCAACCATCCGGTCATGAATCTGGAGACTAAGCGGGTGGAGATTACCTCCCAGAACCACGGGTTCTGCGTGGATATGGATTCTATTAAGGATAAAGACGTGGTGCTGACGCATGTGAATCTTTACGACAAGACGACGGAGGGCTTAAAGCACAAGAAACTTCCGGTCTTCTGCGTGCAGTATCATCCGGAAGCAGGCCCCGGCCCGCACGACGCGGGATACCTCTTCGGCCGCTTCACAGACATGATGAGGAAGCACAAAAGAAGATAAGATGATCAACACCGGTTAAATTTATGCCAAAGCGCAAAGACATCAAGAAGATCATGATCATCGGCTCCGGGCCTATCATCATCTCTCAGGGCTGTGAGTTTGATTATTCCGGCACCCAGGCGTGCAAGGCCTTGAAAGAGGAGGGGTATCAGGTCGTCCTCGTGAATTCCAACCCGGCCACCATCATGACAGACCCTCAGTTTGCGGATGCGACGTATATCGAGCCTGTCACTCCCGAAGTTGTCGAAAAGATCATCGCCAAGGAGCGCCCTGACGCGCTTTTGCCGACGCTTGGCGGCCAGACGGGCTTAAACGTGGCGATTGCCGTCGCTAAAAAAGGGGTCCTGAAAAAGTACCGAGTGCAGATGATCGGCGCGGACAGAAGGGCCATTGAAAAAGCCGAGGACAGGGACCTGTTCAAGAAGGCGATGCAGAAGATCGGCCTGGACGTGCCGCGCAGCATCTCGGTCAAAAATATGACAGAGGCCAGGAAGGCAGTTGAGGTCTTAGGGATGCCCATCGTCATCCGGCCGAGCTTCACCTTGGGCGGCACAGGCGGCGGCATCGCGTTCAACATGCAGGAATTCGAAGAGCTGGCGAGCCGCGGCCTTGAATACAGCATGATCCACGACGTTCTTTTAGAGGAGTCCGTTCTCGGATGGAAGGAGTTTGAACTCGAGGTCATGCGCGATCGTAAGGACAACGTCGTCATCGTCTGTTCGATCGAGAACTTCGACCCGATGGGCGTGCACACAGGCGATTCCATTACCGTCGCGCCGGCCCAAACGCTGACAGACCGTGAATATCAGAAGATGCGCGATGCCGCGATCAAGTCGATCCGCGAGATCGGCGTGGACACGGGCGGCTGCAATGTGCAGTTCGCCATCAATCCCAAAGACGGCCGAATGGTCATGATCGAGATCAACCCGCGCGTGTCGCGTTCGTCGGCCCTTGCGTCCAAAGCCACGGGTTTTCCCATTGCCAAGATCGCGGCCAAGCTCGCGGTGGGTTACACTTTAGACGAGATCCCCAATGATATCACCAAAGTCACTCCGGCGTCTTTTGAGCCGACCATCGATTACTGCGTGGTGAAGATTCCCCGCTTCGCGTTTGAAAAATTCCCCGGCGCTGACCCGACCTTGGGCACGTCCATGAAATCCGTAGGCGAGGCGATGTCCATCGGCCGCACGTTCAAAGAAGCGCTGCAGAAGGGTTTAAGGTCTTTGGAGATCAATCGCCACGGCTTGGATTCGGTCTTGAACGAAAAGGATTTTGACACGCGCGAACACCTGATGGAATTCCTGATGAAAAAACTGAGGGTGCCGAACGACGGCCGTATTTTTTATATCGGCGACGCGATCCGCCTGGGCGTTTCTATCGATCAGATCAACGCGGCCACAGGAATCGACAAGTGGTTTTTAGAGAATATCAAAGAGATCGTCGATTTTGAGGCGGAGCTGAAAAAAGCCGGCGCCTCAAAATCGGAGCTTAAGTCTAAGTTGACAAAGAGGACCTTGAAAGAAAGCAAGGTCCTTGGTTTCTCTGATGCTCAGCTTGCCGTCTTCTTTGGTGCAAGCGACGAGGAGATCCGATCTTTGCGCAAAGAGTATGACATTCAGACGACATACAAGCTGGTGGATACGTGCGCCGCGGAATTCGAGGCGTACACCCCGTATTTTTATTCCACTTATGAGAGCGAGGACGAGGCGCGTCCGTCGGATAAAAAGAAGGTGATGATCTTGGGCGGCGGCCCGAACCGGATCGGCCAGGGGATCGAGTTTGATTACTGCTGCGTGCACGCGTGTTTTGCGCTCAGGGAACTCGGATACGAGACGATCATGGTCAATTGTAACCCGGAGACTGTGTCCACCGACTACGATACGTCGGATAAGTTGTATTTTGAGCCAATGACACGCGAGGACGTCTTAAATATTGTTGATAAAGAAAAACCGTGGGGGGTGATCGTCCAGCTTGGCGGGCAGACGCCGCTCAACCTGACGCTTACTTTGAAGAAGGCCGGGGTGAATATCATCGGCACGAGCCCGGAATCCATCGATATCGCCGAGGACCGCGAGAAGTTCAAGGAGATGCTGGACAAGCTTAAGCTGCGCCAGCCGCCGAACGGCGCCGCGCGCAATTTCGAGGAGGCCAAAAGCGTGGCTAGCCGCATCGGCTATCCCGTGCTTGTGCGGCCGTCGTATGTTTTGGGCGGACGCGCCATGGAGATTGTCTATGACGAGGACACCCTTGAGAAATTCACCAAGGAGGCGAGCCGCGTTTCCGGCGAGCACCCGATCCTGATCGATAAATTTTTGGAAGACGCGATCGAAGTGGACGTGGACATGATTGCCGACGGCGAGACATTTGTCATCGGCGGCATCATGGAGCACATCGAAGAGGCGGGCATCCATTCCGGCGATTCGGCCATGGTGCTTCCGCCGTACAGCTTGGGCGAGGACGTGATCAATAAGATCCGTCAGGCCACCGTGGCGATGGCCAAGGAACTCAAAGTCGTAGGGTTGATGAACGTGCAGTATGCGGTCAGGGACAATAAGGTCTACGTCCTTGAAGTCAACCCACGCGCTTCGCGGACCGTGCCTTTCGTCTCCAAGGCGATCGGCGTGCCTTTGGCGAAACTGGCGGCCAAGGTCATGACCGGCGTCAAGCTTAAAGACCTGGGTTTTAACAAAGAGATCGTCCCGGATTATTCTTCGGTGAAAGAGTCCGTTTTTCCGTTCAACCGCTTTCCCGGTGTGGACATCATGCTTGGGCCGGAAATGAAATCCACCGGCGAGGTGATGGGCATTGATGCGGATTTCGGCCGGGCGTATATGAAGAGCCAGCTGGCGGCTTTCCAGGACCTGCCGCTTAAAGGAACGGTCTTTGTCAGCGTGCGCGATAAAGACAAGAGGATCATCGTTTTTATCGTCAAGAGGCTCAAAGACCTCGGGTTTGAGATTATCGCCACCGAAGGCACGTCCAAGGCGTTAAAGAAGAGCGGCATCGAAGTCGAGATCGCGCGCAAGGTTTTTGAGGGCAGGCCGAACATCCTGGATTATATCAAGGATGGTAAGATCAACCTCATCATCAATACCCCTTCGGGCAGGATCCCCCGCGAAGACGAGGTGCAGATCCGATCGACCGCCATCATGCACGCCGTTCCCTGCATCACGACGATTTCAGGCGCTCAGGCATCGGTCAACGGCATTGAAGTCCTTTTAAAAAAAGATTTAGACGTTCAGCCGCTTCAGGCGTATCATAAAAAAATAGGGGTTGTTCCAGATAAAAAAACGAGGCGCAAATGAGAAAGACAGGGGTTTTTGGTTTCCTTGGTTTTTTGTTGCTGGCGAGCGGCACCTTCTTTGTCTTAGACGGGCGCGCCTCGGATAAAATATACTTAAAGAACGGGACCGTGTACGAGGGCAAGCTTATCGGTAAGTCCGAGAAGCGTTTTCTCTTTTCTGTTGAAGCCGACGGAGAAAAGTTCCAGATGAGTTTTTTCCCGGAGGAGGTCGAGAAGATCGAGCTGGACAAAGACTCCATGGATAAACAGGTGCCTTATTTGAAAGAGGTCGAGACCCTCAAGGTCAAGGTCAAGGATGAAAAACCAGAAGAAAAGCCCCGGGTGTACGAGCTTTCCCTTTATAAGGAGAGCGTCGGCGCGATTGCGACACCCGAATATTCGGAGATCGAACTTAAAAAAGCGTTCAGCAAAGATGAGGTGGAGTACTACCAGAGATTCAACGATATCCTGCAAAAATACATGGATAAGTTCGCCATGATCCAGAACCTTTATGTGAATCTGACTACGGCGACCCGGGATGATTTTGCCCAGGCCAAGCAGTATATGGATGAGATTTATTTTGAGCTGAATAATATCTTTGTCCCCGAGGCGTTCAAGAAGTCGCACATGGCGTATCTGGAGTCGGTGAAGTCGAGCTTCTTGGTCTTCAACGCCTTAGAGCAGGGGATGTTGGATGAGGCCTCCAAGCAACTGAAGATTTCGGAGGAGACCAAGCAGAGATCCATGTCGGAATTCCGACAGGTGATCGTCAGCCGCAAGACTCAAGCGTCTGAGGCCCCGCAGGAGAACGTACCACAGCCGTCCCCCAGCAATGAAATTGGAAATTCTCAGTAACGTCATTTTGAAAGAAGACCACTATCTTCTGGAATTGTCCGCGCCGCAAGATTTTAAAGAAGCGCTTCCCGGGCAATTCGTGCATTGCCGCATCGAAGATTCCTGCGATCCGCTGCTTCGGCGGCCGCTGAGCCTGCATGACGTCGATTTCTCGGCAAAGCAAGGCCTGGGCATCGTCCGGGTCCTTTATAAGGCCGTGGGCAGGGGCACGCAGCTCTTGGCTAGTAGAAAACCATCCATGTCTCTGGATGTGCTTGGACCGCTGGGCAAGGGGTTTGATTTAAAAACATTGGACACAAAAAAGAAAATTTTTATCGTGGCCGGCGGCATAGGGGTCGCCCCGCTCTTCTTTTTAGCAAAGCAGCTGGCCGCCCGGTCGTCCGGTCGCCCGGTCGCCGGTAAAGTCGTTGTTCTTGTCGGGGCGAAAACAAAAGAGCAAGTCCTGTGTGAAAAGGAGTTCAAGAAACTGGGTTGCGACGTGCACATCTCCACCGACGATGGTTCCAAGGGTTTTAAGGGAAGGGTAACGGACCTTTTGAAAGAGCTCTTGCCATCAACCCTGCCTGCCGGCAGGCAGGCATTAACTATATGCGCATGCGGCCCTAAACCTATGCTTGCCGTTGTCGCGGATCTGGCAAAGAAAAATAATTGTCAGGCGCAGGTCTCTTTGGAAGAATTTATGGGGTGTGGGTTGGGCGCGTGCCTGGGCTGCGTGATCCGCACGACATCCGGCTATCAGCGCATCTGCCATGACGGCCCGGTCTTTGACGCAGGGGAGATCCTATGGAGAGGGTGAGCATCCTGTGAAGCCAAGACTTGAAGTGAATATCGGCGGCTTAGAATTGAAAAATCCCGTGATGGTCGCGTCAGGGACGTTCGGCTACGGGGACGAGTTCGCCGATTATGTGGATATCAATAAGCTCGGCGCTGTTGTTACCAAGACGATCACCAAGTCCAGGCGCCAGGGCACGCGGCCGCCGCGGGTCTATGAGACAGCGGCCGGCATGCTAAACGCGATCGGCCTGCAGAACAACGGATTGCAGGATTTTATCGATAACAAGATCGGCAAGTACAAAAATCTCAAGACGAAACTTATTGTTAGCGTCGGCGGAGAAACGAACGAAGAATACGCGGATATCGTGAGCGCATTGAGCGCTTATAAAGAAGTGAGCGCCTTTGAGCTCAATATTTCCTGTCCGAACATCGAATACAAAGATAAGATCATCGCCTGCGACGAGGGCTTGACCCTGCGCCTGGTCAAAGAGGTCCGGCGCGCGACGCGCCTGCCTTTGATCGTCAAGCTTTCCCCGAACGTGACGGACATCGCGCAGATCGCCCAAGCCGCTCAGGAAGGCGGGGCGGACGCGGTCAGCCTGGTCAATACGCTTTTGGGCATGGCCATCGACGTGAAGTCGCGCAAGTCGGTGTTGGGCAATATCACCGGAGGTTTGAGCGGCCCGGCGATCAAGCCGGTCGCCTTGCGCATGGTCTGGCAAGTGCACAACAGAATCAATCTGCCCATTATCGGCATGGGCGGCATCATGAATGCGCGCGATGCCGTGGAATTCATGATCGCCGGCGCCTCGGCCGTTGCCGTGGGCACGGCGAATTTCGTTGAGCCGAAGACGAGCCTTGAGGTTTTAGAAGGTATCAGCGACTATCTTTGTGAACATCGTTTTAAGACGGCAAGCGAACTCGTGGGGAGCCTGAATGTCAGTTGAGGAGAGGCCAAAACTTATAGTGGCGCTTGATGTTGAGACGCTCCAGGAGGCGGAGCGCCTTGTAAAAATACTGTATCCGACGGTCCAGATGTTTAAGATAGGCAGCCAATTGTACACCGCCTGCGGGCCGCAAGCGGTCCAGATGGCGGGACGCGCGGGCGCGAAGGTCTTCTTGGACCTGAAGTTTCACGATATTCCGAATACCGTCGGAAACGCCGTCTTATCGTGCACCTCTTTATCCTGCGTGGTGGATTCCCTTGATCCGGGTTTCGGAAAAGAGATAAAAAAGGCCGTGGCTTATCCTGTTTTCATGATGACGATCCATACGGTGGGAGGCCAGGAGATGATGCGGTTCGCCGTAAACGCGGCCGCAGAACGGGCGAAAGAATTAGGGATAATAAGACCGAAGATCGTCGGAGTTACCGTGCTGACGAGCGATGAGCAGGCCGAGAATACGCAGAAGAAGGTCGTTGCCATGGCCATTTCCGCCAAGCAGGCGGGCCTGGATGGTGTGGTCTGTTCGGTGCAGGAAGCCATGGCGGTGCGCCAGACGTGCGGCAAAGATTTTATTATTGTCACGCCGGGAATCAGGCCTCAGGGTTTAGACAAAGGCGATCAAAAAAGGGTCGCAACGTCCAAGGCTGCCATGGAGGCGGGAAGCGATTTTCTCGTGGTGGGCCGGCCTATTGTGGCAGCGGCCGATCCTCTCAAAGCGGCCCAGGGATTTTTACTCGGATAAAAACTAAAGGAGAAGTTATGATCAAGAGAATGATGTTTGGGATGGTCGCTGTTTTCATGTTGTCCGTGACAGCGGCTTTTGCACAACAAGGTCAAAAAATGCAACAGATGTCCGGAAAAGAAGGGATGCCATGCCCTCAGGGCCAAGAAATGAAAAAGAAGATGACCTTTGAGGATATGGCCAAGATGGATGAGGAGCGCATCGACAAAAGGGTGCAAGCAATGACCGCCAGGCTGAATCTCATGCCGGAGCAGCAGGCCAAGGTGAAGGATGTCATGTCCAAGACCGCGGCACAGATCCGTACGCTGATGAAGGATATGCACGACAAGATCAAGGGCCTTATGTCGCAGGATAAAGAGAATATCAAGGCGCTGTTGACCGCTAAGCAGAAGGCGGAAATGGATAAAGAGCCTCAGGGCCCTCCGCCGATGGCCGGAGAAGGTCAGGAATAATTCAGGATATTTCGGGCGGTTGGCGCAATTGGTTAGCGCACCTGATTTACATTCAGGGGGTCTACTGGTTCGAGTCCAGTACCGCCCATTAAATTATATTGCACTTTTTGTTCTTTTTTTGTATAATCACTCCACTCAAGAAGAGATTCCCGGGGACGTCGCTTAGCCTGGTTTAAGGCCCTTGATTGTCGATCAAGTGATCGTGGGTTCAAATCCCATCGTCCCCGCCATATAATACGCAAGATATGCAATGTTTAATATCTTGCGTATTTTTTTGTTTCTTGAGTATCTTTGTATTCCGACAGCACAAAAACAGCACACTCGTTAGTCCCCGCCTTGTTTATTCGTTCCACACCAGGACTCGTTTGCTTTCCTAGTCCCCTGTGATAAAATGTGCTGAAAAAGGAGACCCTATGAGAAAATTAATGACCCATGTATCAATACGAATTCTTTTTGGATTTTTGTTTATTGTTTCATTCTTTGTTTTTGGACATCTACCGGTCGTAAAAGCGGAAGATGCCCAGACAGTAGAAGGTGTATGGGAAGTGATTTCGGTAAGTTCAGCCACGGACAATTCACTGATAGGCAGCAAGGTGTCGATTTCCCGCAATGGTGATAGTTACGAGGTTAAGGGGATGAATGACGATAGTCCGCGGATCTATGCTGGTAACGAGAGGCGTATCGTCCGTACAGCTATTGAAGATCTAATCGCTCCTGAAGATGTGCATGAAGGAAACATGCCTGTTTCTGTAAAAAGTCAATTGGCTGGGAAGCAGGTCCCGGTCAATTATTCTTACACGCTATCAGCTGACGGAAACCTCTTGACGAGAGAACAGGACGGTAAAGATTTCAATTGGCAAACAAACCCTGAAACCGGCGAAGTCCGCAATGTTAGATATGACATAACCCCTGGCTACTTTAAAAGGACCCTGAAGCGTGTTTCTGGACCCGTATCCGTCGCTGCTTCCAAAGGCGATCACGCCTACCGGGCTGACTGCGGTCCGACTGTGCCAAATAGGACAGCCCCTATTACGACAGATCTATGCCCAGGGAACCTTGTGGCTATGACATATTTTTGCGGAGGGGACACAGGATGCCCTTATGTGTGTTGTCCGAAAGGACTCCCATATTTGAACCACTGTGACTGTAAGTGCTATGCGACTGCGGATTTTGACTGCCATTCTTATTCTAAGGCCCAAGAGCAACCAAAGCAGGTAGAGGCAGCACACTTTCAGCCTAATTGATTTTCTTAATTATCCTTGACAAACGTACCAAAAATGGTACACTTATAGCAGATGGATATGAGGCATTATTTACCGGTTAGATTCTTTAAAACAGGAACTGGGAACGAACCCGTAAGGGATTGGTTGAAATCTTTATCTCATGTGGACAAGAAGCTCATCGGCGAAGATATTAAAACAGTTCAATTTGGTTGGTCGATAGGAATGCCTTTAGTAAGAAAGCTAGGTTCTGACATATGGGAAGTAAGGACACACTTAAAGGATAAGATCGCGCGGGTTTTATTTACGGTATTTGAAAATCAGATTGTTCTTTTGCACGGATTTATTAAAAAGACTCAGAAAACTCAAATGGCTGATCTGAATTTAGCCATAATGCGACTGAAACAGGTAAAGAGAGGATAATCCTATGAAAAAAACAAATAAGCACATAGGTTCCAGTTTTGATGACTTTCTGAAAGAAGAAGGCATCTTGGAAGAAACCCAGGCAGCAGCTGCAAAAAAAGTCTTTGCCCTAAAACTTATGAAAATTATGAAGGAGAAGAAAATCTCTAAGACTGAAATGACGATGAGGATGCATACAAAGAGCCGCGCGCAATTAGACAGGCTTCTTGACCCCACCAATACCTCCGTTACGCTTTTGACATTAGAAAAAGCAGCTAACGCAGTTGGTAAGCACTTGGAAGTTCAACTCGTGTAACATGGCACACTTTCGGCACAATCAGTTTATTGGTTCTCGTAACCATATTAAAATAAGCAGATATAAATTTTAGGGATGGTTTCCCATCGTCCCCGCCAAATAAAAATCGGCCCCTTTTGGGGCCGTTTTATTTAGCCATCTTTGATGGGATTTGAAGCCGACCCCTGCCTGTCGGCAGGCAGGCGAGCGCCGAAGGATAAAGCGAGGGCGGCCGGTTGCGAAGGAGTCCCGATGAATATCGGGACGGGAGAGCAAAAATCCCCCGACAGGAAAACGTCGGGATTTCGCTATATGCGCCTTCGGCGCGCACATCGTGCTCAACATCGTCTCCGCTTAATATTAAAGATATGCAGGATATACAAGTCTTGCATATCTTTTTTGTTTTTAGTACTTTTGATTTTTTGTTCTATAGAGTATAATTTCTGGTCAAGTCTTTTCTTTCCTGTAAAAGTAAATATGAGACATCGCTCCGTAGCCCATAATTTTATGCTTCTACCAGCTGAACAGGCTCAGTGGCTGGT
>JAGVGA010000087.1 GCA_020057345.1 Candidatus Omnitrophota bacterium
TGATCTCTTCTATCTTTTTTGCAATAACGACGCCGAGCGGCATCAGGATGTTCGCATAATATTTCGCTGCCTCCTCCATGCAATAATCCTCGCCGACCTCATCCGCGAACCGGCTTGGGTGCGCCAGATGCTGGCCAAAGGCGTCATTCGGCAGAAGGACTTTATCTTCCACGCAATAAGTAAACATGCTGTCCGGCCAGTGGATCATGGCGGCTGAGATGAACTTAAGCGTGCGCTTGCCCAAAGAGAGCGTATCGCCTGTCTTGACCACGACAAATTCCCTGCCCTGAATGCCGTAATGCTTTTCTAATCCTTCTTTCCCTTTTTGTGAACAGACGATCTTGGCGGTCTTAGCGACATTCAGGATATCCAGGATCGCGCCCGAATGGTCCATCTCCACGTGATTGACAATAAGATAGTTGATCTTTTCAGGATCCGCGATTGCGCGGATGTGGGCAAGGAGATCCTCGCTAAAACCCTTTTTCACGGTATCGACCAAAGCGATCTTTTCATCGACGATAAGATAGGCGTTATAGGACGTGCCCTGAGGCGTCACGTAACCGTGGAAATCGCGGACATTATAATCCACCGCGCCCACCCAATAGATCTTATTTTTGAGCTCCGTTGCCATCTATTTTTCTTCCAAGGCGGCTCCCGAAGATTTTAAAAGAAGCTGTTCCATCTGGGAGACATCGCTCACAACAGCCCCTTGGATGCCGTTCAACCGGATAAGACCTTTCTCATCCGCATAAAAAACAAAGCGGCCGGAAGACATCTTCTCCAGTGGTCTTGAGACCAGGATAAAATGCTTATCATCCGGCCGTGCATATTCATAAACATAGCCGCCGGACTTATCTTGAGCTGTCACATCCTTGATCAGGGCCGCCGGCAGGTATTTGTCTAAAACGCCCATGTGCGCCGGATAAAAGCCAAGATCTTTTTTGTAGGATTCGGCGGCGGACACGAGCGCCTGCATATTCATATAAGCGGACAGATCGTTGAACGTCGCCAGTTGCGGCCGTATCTCAGGATAAAAAGAACCGAGGACGCGGTTAAACGCCGGCCCCATGCTCAAAAGGACGAAAGAAAGCATCAAAAACGGCATCAGGATCGCCGCCAATGACGAACGTAAAAGATTGATCGAATACACCTGCCGGATGCCGACGATGATCAGGGCGATTGACCACACGAGCGCAAAGATCCCTCCCACCAATGGGATCAGATAAAAAATATCCGCGGCGCTCTTATAGCAGACGACCAGGAACGCCGGCACGAGGACCTTGTCAAAACCCAATACCAATTTGATACCTGTTGAGACCAAGGCCAAGGTCACGACAAATACGATCACCGGCCGCAGGAGAAAAAGCGGAGACGCCAAGATGTCCTGCGACGAACCAAACGCCTGCGGCAAAAACGAAGAAAATAACCCGCGGCTGAAAACCTTGAACCAGTAGATATTCACGGTATCAAGCAGTAGCCTCAGATACCCCATGACAATGGCAAAGGCCAGAGCTGCCCGGAGCTGCTGCTTTAAATTCGCGGGCTTGAGCTCCGAGATCTCTTTAAAAAAATCCAGAGGCTTGAACAGAATACGGCCGCACGTCGGCAGGAGCGCCTTCAAAAAACCAAAAAAACTTTCTTGCGATGAATAATCCATCAGCTATATCTTCTTAAAATTGTCTTTAGTCACTCCACACTCAGGACAGACCCAGCTGTCCGGGATGTCTTCGAATTTCGTGCCTGGCGCGACACCATTGTCCGGGTCGCCGCGGGCTTGATCATAGATATAACCGCAGACCAGACATTCCCACTTCTCCATGGCTTCATGCCTCCGCTTTGAGATTGTATTTCTGGATATTGGCATCTGCGATCGCCTGGACCTTTTTGATCGCTTCCGGATTTTTTATCAGGTGCCTGAAGCGGCCCTGGACTTTCAGGTATTCCTCAACAGGCTTGATCTTGGCGATCTTGCGCGGGATCATCTGGCCGTTTTCATACTCGAATATAGGATAAAGGCCTGTTTCCACCGCAAGCTTGGCAACATCAAAAGTAAGGCCCGGCTCATGGCGCCAGCCCAGCGGACACGGCACGTGGATCTGAAGATATTTCGGCCCTTTGATACTGAGCGCCTTCTTAACCTTTTTCTGCACATCCTGCGGATAGCCGACGGATGCGGTCGCCACGTAAGGGATGCCGTGAGCAGCCGCGATCTCCGGCATGGGCTTTTTCGGCCGGGGATTGCCTTCTGAGCCCGTTCCTGACGGTGAAGTCGTGGTGTCGGTCAAAGTCGGCGTCAGGCCGCTGCGCTGAATGCCGGTATTCATATACGCCTCATTATCGTAACAGACATAAAGCACGTCATGGCCCCTCTCGAACATACCGGAGATCGCCTGAAGGCCGATGTCTGCGGTGCCGCCGTCCCCGGCTTGAGCGATAATATTAATAGAATCTTTCTTACCTAAAAAACGCAGGCCCGCCTCGATACCTGAGGCAACAGCCGCGCAATTTTCAAATAAGGAATGGATCCATGGCACGCCCCAGGAAGATTCAGGATATTTTGTGGAAAAAACTTCCAGGCAACCGGTATTATTGGCGATGATCGTATTCTTACCCGCCGTATCAATGACTAAACGCGCGCCAATGGCCTGACCGCACCCTGCGCACGCTGTATGACCAGGCTTAAATAAAGTCTCAACCATTGACCCCTCCGAGTAATTCCTGCCTCAATCCCAAAAAAGCGCAATCCGTTTGTTTGGAGGACAATTTTTCGTAAACTTCCGAAATGGTCATGAGTGTGATGTCTCTTCCGCCTAATCCGACGACAAAACCGCTCATCTTCGGCATCCTGGGGCCGAGCGACGAAAGAGCGGATGAAAGATCCGTGTAAAGCGGCCCAAAACCGCCGAGCGAAATACTCTTGTCAACGACGGCGACCTCTTTAGCTTTGCTTAAAGCCGCGATAATCGCCTCTTTCGGAAATGGCCTGTACGAAATGACCTTCAGCATCCCCGCCTTCTTGCCTTTTTTCCTCAATTCATCGACCGCATCGCGGATCGTTCCGCACACCGAACCCATAGCCACAAAAATCTGTTCTGCGTCTTCCAAACAATATCCTTCGATCAGGCCGGCACTCTCCCTTTTAAAGGCCTTTTTGAATTCAGAGGCGACCTCAGGGATGATCTTTAGGATCTCCCGGTGCGTCTCCTGGACCATGTAGCGGATCTCCATGTAATAATCCGGATCCGCCAAAAATCCCATAGTCTTAGGGTCATCCACATCCAGCTTATAGGCAGTCTTGTACGCCGGAAGGAATTTATCGACCTCTTCCTGGGCCGGCATGTCCACCACCTCCATGCCGTGCGTCAGGATAAATCCGTCCATATTGACCATGACCGGCAGCATCACGCGTGGATCCTCGGCGAGCCTGTACGCCTGCACGTGAAGGTCCACCGTCTCCTGAATGGACTCGGCGAACAATAAGACCCAGCCCGAATCGCGGACCGCCATCACATCCTGCTGGTCGTTCCAGATATTGATGGGCGCGGAAACCGCGCGGTTGGCGGTCGTCATGACCACGGGCAGGCGCAGCCCCGCAATATTAAAGACGACCTCAGCCATCAAAAGCAACCCTTGAGAGCTCGTCGCAGTGTAAGAGCGCACGCCGGTCGCCTCGGCGCCCAACACGACGGACGCGGCCGAATGTTCGCTTTCGACATTCACGAACTGCGCCTCAAATTCCTTGTCCGCGATCATCTTGGCAAGATCCTCGACGATGTGCGTCTGCGGAGTGATGGGATAAGCGGAGATCACACCCGGCCGGCACTTTTTTACGATCTCGGCGACCGCATGCGAACCTTCGATAAAATTCTTCATTGCCCCTCTCTCCTCTCTAAATCTTAAAGTCCTGACTGCCCGAAAAAAGTAAAGGCGGCGAACGCCACGCCCGCTAAAATCAGGAGAAAACCAACAAAAAGCCCCCAGAAACGCGTGTAGCTGGGGATCGTCTGTCCGTCGACATTCATCGCGTGCACGTCGATGATCTGGAACGTACTGCGCCTGAACCACCCTTGAGAAATGCAATGCTTGCCGATCAGGTGATTGGCTTTCGTCAAAGCAAAGAACAGATTCCCGAAAAGCGGGATGAGTGATTCATAATTAAGATAAATAAGGCCCCCGGACCTGTCCTGCATAGTCACATCTTCGCCCAGCCAGCTGCCCGCTTGGGCTTTACCGATGACCTCGCCCTCCACCTCCACAAAACGCCCTTTCAAAGGGCTCGCATAAGGATCGCACATCAGGTCAAAGACCGTCGTCTTCTCCGGCTGGCTTAAGGGCATCTGGAATTTATACAGGCCTTGGGCCAGGAAGCCGAAGCCGAAGATCACGGGGATCATCGCAAGCATCGTGCGGTTGTAATACCAGAAGACCAGGCCTGCGAGAAGTGCTATGGGCGGCAAAAAATAAATAAGGACGCCCTGATAAAATTCATTGTACAGCCTGGAACGGTCGATGGCCGCCCTGCCGCCGGCTTCGATGCTTGCAAAATCGAACCGCGGCTCCTGGCCGATCTCGCGGGCGGTTTCAGAGAGCGCCTTCACGCGCTTGCCGGTCAACGGATGCGTCGAAGAAAACTCGCTGATCTTTGCCCAGGGGCTGAAAATATCAAACCAGAATATCTTGCTCAAATCCCTGCCTTGGCCCGAAGATTGCCCTTTGCTGAAAACGCCGAAAGCCCCTCCAACGGAATCCGCGGATTTATAATCATAAATACCCATGGCGCGCGTGGAAACGAGCAGGCGGCGCGAGCCTTCCGTATCCGGCTCGGCAGCGATGCCGTAGGCGATCTTGACCAACGCCATGGAAAGCGCGTTGGGATTGCCGGTATTTTCAGCGGAAAAACGGTCTGCCAGATATTCGCGCGTGCGCGAAAGATAAAGGATGAGATACGAACCGATAATCCAGAAAATATAAGAAACCAGCCCTATCAAAGGCGTGATATCTTTGCTCTTGCCGGAGGAGCTGCGCGAGCGCCTGTTGCGGCAAAAGATGACATAGACTTCGTAAAGGACCTGCAGCAAGGTCGTCGCGACGGTCATTATGATGAAATCGCGGTTGATGATATGGCCGAGCTCGTGTCCGTAAACCGCCTTCTGCTCCTCAATATCCAGATACTCAAAGATGCCGCGGCTGACGACCAATCTTGAATTGTTCGCATAGGAACCGTAGCAGAAAGCCGTTGGGTTGCGGTCTTCGATGATAAAGAGCGCCGGGATCTTTACCTTATGCTTGGAGGTTGTCTTGTTCAGAAAATCGGCAAGCTCCGGGTGTTCAAGAGAAAACCTTTCGGGATCTATTTTCTGCGCCTTGTAGAACCAGCGCAGCATCAAATCCGTCATCCACGGGCTGATCAGCCATCCGATAAAAGAAAAGAGGACGGTCAGGCCGATGAGCAGCCCCGCATTGATCGCATTCGCAAAATAGGCGACCAACAGCAGGATCATGAACACGAAGCTGAACAAAATCCCCAGCGTGAGCGTCGAGGCAAAAAGAAGTTTTGCTTTCATAGATCCCCCTAGTGCTCCGTTAACTTAATCCTTATGAGTATAGCGAAAGTTAACTCCGCACTTCCGCTAGGGGGGCAAGCCCCCCTTCGGCGCTCCGCCGACTCATCGTCGGCTACGCTGAGCACCCCCCAAGCGTGGGGGACGGTCTCCCCCACACCCCCTTTACTGCACCTTTAACCTATAAAAATTTACTTAACGGTGCACTAGTTATTGCCCTTCTATCTCTGCGATCATCTCGATGTCTTTCTTCGGACAGATCGCCGCGCAATTGCCGCATCCTTTGCAATAATCATAGTCGCACTTAAACGTGTTCTTCCCCTCGCCTTCAACGATCCCTTCGGGGCAGATATAGACGCACATGCGGCAGGCGATGCAATCCTTCTTCAAAAATTTCGGCCGCCGGTCCACGCGCCAGGAGCCCGTCTTATTCGCTTTGCTTGAACCCGGTTTTGATGTCAGGTGCCCTATCATTTTTTCTCCTTAGACCCTTCCTGGGTTAATTTTTCTTGATAAAATCAAAACCTCTTTTCAGCGCCTCAACGTTCGCATCCA
>JAGVGA010000083.1 GCA_020057345.1 Candidatus Omnitrophota bacterium
AGGTAGAGCACGTCCTTGGTAAGGACGGGGTCACCGGTTCAATTCCGGTCGGGGGCTTGGAAACCGATGAGGTTATGAGAGAACATATCCTTTTAGAATGTCCGGGCTGCAAAAGCAGGCTTTACTCTTCGACGAAAAACAAGAAGAAACACACGGAGCGCCTGGAGCTGAAAAAATTTTGCAGGATGTGTCGTAAACACGAATTGCACAAAGAAGTTAAGTGAAGGGGTTTTAGTTTTTTACGCAGCAGGAAAATGAGGTTAGGAGCGTCGGTTAGTGGTAAACCACCGGTCTCCAAAACCGGGACTGCAGGTTCGATTCCTGCCGCTCCTGCCACTTTAGCAGGAGTTTTAGCCGCTCGTAGGAAAGCTTGATTTTCCCTTAAAAAGAGACATGGCAAATTTTGTCGCAAGAGTTCCTGTTTTTTTTCAGGAGGTCAGGACTGAGCTGACCAAGGTGTCTTGGCCGTCCCGAAAAGAGCTGATGGGAGCGACTTGGATCGTGATCCTGACGACCACGATCCTGACGCTTTATATCGGAGTTTTGGATTATCTTCTTTCCAAGGGCGTCATGATGGTTTTGAAATAATGAAGAAGTGGTATGTTGTCCATACGCAAACGGGTTCCGAGGAAAAGGTCAGGCAAAGGCTTGAAAACCGCATTGCGACCAGCGGCCTAAAAGAGCTGATGGGCCAGATCCTGATCCCGACCGAGCAGGTTTCCGAGGTTCGTTCGGGAAAAAAGAAGATAACTCAGAGGAAGTTTTTCCCGGGGTATATCCTGGTTGAAATGGAATTGAACGAAAATTCGTGGCTTCTTGTGCGCACCACGCCCGGCGCTACGGGCTTCATCGGTATGGGCCGCCAGCCGTCTTCGTTGACCGCCGAGGAGGTTGACAATATCATGAAGCGCACCGTTGAGACAAAATCCAAGCCGAGCCCAAAGGTCCATTTTGAGAGGGGCGAAGCGGTGCGGATCATCGAAGGGCCGTTCCTGAATTTCAACGGTTCTATCGAAGAGGTCAATCCCGAGAAGCAGAAGATAAAAGTGAGCGTTTCGATCTTCGGCCGCTCAACCCCGGTGGAACTGGAGTTTTGGCAAGTCGAAAAAGTGTAAAGCGTATAAGTTTGTAAGTGTGTAAAAAAACTTTACACGTACACACTTAACACTCCGAACGCAGTGAGGAAATATGGCAAAAAGAGTCATGGCTGTGATCAAATTGCACGTGGTCGCAGGAGCGGCCAACCCGGCGCCGCCCGTAGGCCCCGCTTTGGGCCAGCACGGCGTCAATATCATGCAGTTCTGCAAGTCCTTCAATGAACAAACCAAGGACAGAGACGGCATTATCCTTCCCGTCGTTATCAGCGTCTATGAAGACAAAAAATTTGATTTTATTATCAAGACCCCGCCGTGTTCCGTTTTTTTGAAGCGCGCGGCCAACCTCGCCAAGGCTTCAGGTACCGCCGGAAAAGAAAAGATCGGCACCGTCACGATGAAGCAGGTCGAGGAGATCGCCAAGCAAAAGCTCAATGACTTGAACACAACGGACTTAGAGGTCGCGAAAAGGACTGTTATGGGAACGGCCCGCAGCATGGGCATTGAGGTGACGGGGTAAAAATGGCGAGACAACTCAGCAAGAGATACAGGGAAGCGGCAAAGTCGGTGGATGAGGCGAAGACGTACACGCTTAAGGAGGCGATCGCTATTTTAAAGACGGTACCTAAAACGAAATTTGACGAATCCGTGGAACTGGCGTTCCATTTGAAGATCGATACGAAGAAATCCGATCATTTGGTCCGCGGAACGGTCGTTTTGCCGCACGGCACAGGAAGGAAAGTCCGTGTGGCTGTTTTTTGCCGAGGTGAAGCCGAGCGCGACGCCAAAGACGCGGGCGCTGATTTCATCGGCGCGCAGGAGCTGATCGACAAAGTCGCCGGCGGCTGGATGGATTTTGATTTTGTGGTCGCGACCCCCGATATGATGAAAGACTTAAGCAAGCTCGGCAAGGTCCTGGGCCCGCGCGGCCTGATGCCGAGCCCTAAGACAGGCACGGTTACGCCGAATGTGGCGCAGGCCATCAAGGATTTAAAAGCGGGAAAAGTCGAATTCAAGACGGACAAGCAGGGCGGGATCCATGTGGCGGTCGGAAAGATCTCTTTTTCCGAGAGTCAGATTTACGAGAACGCCTCTATTTTGATCGAGACTTTAAAGGCGGCGCGGCCGGCTTCTTTAAAAGGCGAATTTATTAAATCCATTTGTGTGTCGACTTCTATGGGCCCCGGGCTGAAGGTGAACGCATGACAGTCGTGAAGAAAAAGATCGGTGAGCTTTACAGGGATATGGTTTCGGCGGACTTAAAGCGCAGGCTCAACGCATGTTCGGACGTCCTTTTGCTGAATTACCATAAGCTCAAATCCGCGGAGATGACTAAGCTCAGGAAACAATTGAAATCAGCGGGCGCGAGCGTTCTGGTGACCAAGAACACGTTTATCCGCAAAGTTTTCGAGGAGACGAAAAAGCCGGTTTTGGCGAGTGCCTTAGTCGATGGACAGACCGCCATGGTCTTTGTCAAGGACGACCCTATAGCGGCTTCCAAGATCATTGTTAATTTTATTAAGGAGCACGAAGCGCTGCAGATCCGCGGCGGTTTTATGGCCGAGCGCGTGATAACGTCGGGCGACATCAAGGCGATTGCCAAACTTTCATCCCGTCAGGCGCTCTATTCAGCGGTCGCATCAGTCCTCAATGCCCCGATCGCAAAATTGGCGATGAGCTTGAATCAGATCATTGCGAAACTCGCCTATGCCCTGAAGGCTGTGGCTGAGAAGAAAAAATAGATCAACGAATAAGATATCAACAAATCAGAAATGAGGAGGTAACAAAATGGCAAAGATCGAAGAGATGATCAAGGAAATCGAGACCATGACCGTTCTTGAGCTTTCGGATCTGGTCAAGGCGATCGAGGAGAAGTTTGGCGTTACCGCCGCAGCGCCGGTCACGGCTGTTGCAGGCGCGGGCCCGGCTGCCGGCGCTGCCCCTGTCGAAGAGAAGACTGTTTTTACCGTGGTGATCACAAGTGCCGGAGCTAACAAGATCTCCGTGATCAAGGAAGTCCGTGCCATTACCAGCCTCGGCTTAAAAGAAGCCAAGGACCTGGTGGATGGTGCACCGAAGCCGGTCAAAGAGAGCGTTCCGAAAGCCGAAGCCGAGGAATTGAAGAAGAAGCTTGAAGCCGCAGGCGCGACCGTTGAGTTGAAGTAATAGCTATATATAGGTAAGGCCAGGGGTTTACCGGAGAGTGCGATGTTTAAAAAGAAGAGTTTTGCTAAACTCAGAGAAGTTTATCCTCTGCCGCATCTGCTGGATATTCAGACCTTGTCTTTTGACGAATTCCTGCAAAGGGATATTCCTATGGCGCAGCGCAAGCCCATAGGTTTGCAAGAGGCTTTTGTGGAGATCTTTCCAATCGAAAGCTTTGATAAGCGTTTCCGCTTGGAGTTTGTCAGCTACACTTTAGGCAAGCCGAAGTATCAGATAGAAGAGTGCCGTCGCCGGGGCATGACCTATGCCTCACCGCTGCGCGCTAATCTTCGTCTGATTACGCCCAATGATGTCAAGGTGCAGGAGGTTTATTTCGGCGAATTGCCTTTGATGACGCCGACCGCGAGCTTCATCGTCAACGGGGATGAGCGTGTGGTCGTTAGCCAGTTTCAGCGTTCTCCCGGTATCTGTTTTGAAGAAGAACAGCACCCCACCGGCAAAAAGATATTCTATGGCCGCATTATCCCTTACCGCGGGGCGTGGCTTGAGTTCAAGTATGATTTGAATGAAGTCCTCTTGGCCTATGTGGATCGCCGCCGTAGTTTCCCCGCCACCCAGATCTTACGCATCATCGGTTTCTCCTCTGATGAAGACATCCAGAAGGCGTTCAACAACGAAGAGATCCCCGAGATTGCCAATACCCTAAAGAAGGATTTCACGAAAAATAAAGAAGAGGCCTTGATCGATTTTTACAGAAAGATGCGGCCTACGGAGCCTGTGACCTTGGAGGCTGCCGAAGACCTCTTCTGCAGATTATTTTTTGACCCCAAACGTTATGACCTTTCGCGCGCCGGCCGTTTCATCTTGAACAGGAAGCTGAAGATGAATATTTCCCCGGAGAAGCGCATCATCGACGCAGAGATGATCGTCAAGGTCATCAGGTATCTTGTGGCTTTAAAGAAGGGCGAAGGCGAGATCGACGATATCGACCATTTGGGCAACCGCAGGATCAAGAGCATCGGCGAACTGATTCAGAACCAGGCGCGTATCGGCCTGGCAAGATTAGAGCGTTCGATTCGCGAACGCCTGGCCATCTTATCGGATGCCGATGCGGTCATGATCTATCACTTAATCAATTCCAAATTGTTTTCCAGCCAAATCCGAGATTTTTTCTCGCGCAGCCAGCTTTCGCAGTTTATGGACCAGGTCAATCCTTTGGCAGAGCTTACGCACAAGAGAAGGTTGAGCGCCTTGGGTCCGGGCGGTCTTTCCCGTGAAAGGGCCGGATTTGAGGTCCGCGATATTCATCAGTCCCATTACGGAAGGATCTGTCCCATCGAGACGCCGGAAGGCCCGAACATCGGTTTGATCGCTTCTTTGACCACCTACGCGCGTGTCAATGAGCTCGGTTACCTGGAGAGCCCTTATCGCGAAGTCAAGGAAGGCAGGGCTTCCAAAAGCATCGAGTATATCAACGCGACCGAAGAACAGGACAAGATAATCGCCCAGGCAAACAGCCCTCTGGATGATGACGGCTATTTCCAGGAGAAAGAAGTCGCCTGCCGCCTCAAGGGCGATTTCCCCAGGTTAGCGCCGAAAAAGATAGATTATATGGACGTTTCACCCAAGCAGTTGGTGTCCTTGGCCGCGTCTTTGATCCCGTTCTTAGAGCATGA
>JAGVGA010000019.1 GCA_020057345.1 Candidatus Omnitrophota bacterium
CGAGCCTCCGGTCTTCTTCAGCTGCACGACCTCATCTTCCAATTTCTTTTTCTGTTTGGCAAGATCCTGGACTTTTTCGACCAGGCTGGCGCGTTCTTTGGTGACAAGGTCGAATTTATCCTTCAGGCTGTCTTTTTCTTTAGCGACAGAATCAAACTTGACGCGCAGATCACCCATTTCGGCGTCAAACCTCTTCTTGGCTTCCAAAGTGGAAGAAAACTGCTGGCTTAAACCCTGTTTTTCAGACTGGAATTCCTGCTCTTTGAGGGCAAACTGACTGCGGAGAGATTTATTGACACCGTTCAACTGAAACGCGATCATCAAAGCGATAGCACAGACCGCGGCAAGTCCGACGAGCAATATTTTTATCTTACTGTTCATCCCACCTCTCTGTTGGTATTAGATATATCATATTATCAACAGGAGTGCAAGAAAAATTTATTCGCTATTCGCTGCCTTAACCCTTCTTGGACAGCAAGTTAAGGAATTTCGCTAAAAGCCTATCCATTGATCTCGGCAAATGCGTGGCGCGTGATGAGGCTGGCTGCGCCCAAAGCCACCGCATCCTGGGCCAGACGCGAAGGAACGATCTTCACCGCGTGCGCCGACTCTTCGAAGCACCACTCAGCCACCGCCTCTTTGACCTCTTCGATCAAAGGAAGGCCCGCTTCTTCGATACCGCCGCCAATAATGACCATCTGCGGGTTCAGTAAATTGACGAGATACGCGACGCGCACGCCAAGCCTCCATCCGGCTTTGCGCACAACATCCACCGCCGGAGATTCTCCCCTCTTGGCCAGATCAAAAATATCCGCGAGTTCGATCTCTTTGTCGGCCTCGATATCTTTGCCTTTGGCGCGGCATTCCCATTCCATGATCTTCTTGTAATCTTCGGTGATGCCTAAGTCCGCCTCCCATCTTTCCAAAAAGTAAGGCGTCTCTTTTTTATCGCTGTGGATGGCCACTTCGCCGGCGCAGCCGCTCGTGCCGCGGTAGATCTCGTTATTGATCATGAGGCCGCACCCGACACCTGAAAACATATAAACCAGGTCTTTGACATCGGACTCAAGCGCAAGCCACTGCTCGCCAAAACACGCGAGCGTCGCATCGTTGTCGATCATGACAGGAGAACGAAATTCTCTCTCTAAAATATCTTTTAAGGGAACAGTCACATCCACATAGTGGTAGCTGTTGCCCACCCTCTCCGGCCAGCGGACTTTTTCTCTCTGGGAGTCGACCACGCCGCCGATGCCGATACCGATACCGCGGATCCTCGACCGGATGGCATCAGCCTTTTGCAAAAGCTCCGAGACGATCGCGATGATGGAATCAACCGCTTCCTTGACATTCTTGGCCGTTGCCTGCGTCTTATCTTTCTTGACCTTGTAAAGGACCTTGCCGCTTAAATCCGTCACGACCCCGATCATGCTCAAGAGATTCACGCCGACGCCGATGGCATATCCCGCCTGATCGTTCAAATCCAACAAGAGAGGCCTGCGGCCGCCCTTTGAGATATCGAATTCCTTTTCAAAGACGACCTTCTGGCGTAAAAATTCATCCACGTAATTGGAAACGGTGACCACATTCAGGCCGATGAGGCTGGAGATATCTGTCTTGCTGATGGGGCCGCGCCGGCGGATGGCGTCGAGGATAAAAAGATTTTTCCTCGCGCGCTCCGACAGATTTTCGCCTTTAAAATACGCTTCTCTTAACACTTTTGCCTCTTATCTTTTTAAAAACTTATCGATGTTCTTGTCTTTTTTCGCCAGCGCAAAGAGCAGAGACCAGATGACCATATTCCTCATGTAGTGGTCGCCGAAAAGATAGCTTCCGTCCGACGAAGAATACATGTCCGGCTGGTTCCAGGGATTCAGCATGTTGACGGACGCGTTGTCCCACGCCTTCTTGGCCAGGCTCAGGCCCTCTTTTTCGAATCCTTCGTAAATCGCCAGCGACGCCAGCGCATACGTGATCCCGAACCAGATATTCTCCGACTGGCTGTTCGACTTGTCCTTCTCGCCCGTCGGCAGAACGGCGTTGACCGCGCCGAACGCGGACGCCGAACCATTCATCTCCAAGATCGTGGCGAGCGCCTTTTTGATCTTCTCTTCGGAAGCAATGTAGCCAAGCCCCAAAAGATGCGCGATCCACTGGCCTGTCAACTGCGCGGCCATACAGGCAACACTTACTTTTTGAGCCTTAACATGATGAGATGCCTGCTGTTGTGTTAAACCGCCCTTAGTATTATTATACGCGATAAAATACTTTTTGTGCCATAATTTTTTCTCGAAACTCGCTCTTCCTTTTTTAAACCACAACTGGACTTCTTTCTCCAATTCCGCATCTTTCAGGAGATTCGCGATCTTCTCAAGCGCGAGCACGCTCGCTAAAAAGATCCCGGACGTATAGACGCTGGCGCCGTAATAAGACCATAGGTCGAATGTCTGATCCGCGCCTTCGTTGTCCGGAAGAAAATCCTTGTTCTTGTCCGTATTCGTCAGCCAGTAAAACGCCTTTTTGACGAACGGATACATCTTCCTTAAAAATCCTTCGTCCTTGATCAGGAGAAAATCGCGGTAAACGAGCAGAATAAACTTCGCGTTCAGGTCTTTCCAAAAGAGCCCGTTCGTGCTGTTGGAAAGAAGGTCCGTGCGCTTGAATCCCAGGTCGTGCGGGATATACCCCTGAGGCCTTTGGGCCTCGGCGAACTGGATCATCTCTTTGAGCTCCAGCTGCGGAAAAAACAGCGCCAGCGGCAGTGAACCGTAAAATCTCACGTCGAGCGTTCCGCTCAAAGGACATACCTGCGGCGATTCTAAAAGATCGAATCTTCCGCGCTTTGTCCACAAAGAACCGGAGACGAACGGGTAAAGATTATTTGAAAGGCTGTCTTTGAGCCAGCTGTCGATGTCAAGAGAGTTCAGCTCCTTGACCCATTCTTTCGTCGCAGAATGAAGAGAAGAGATCTTCTCTGTCGCATAATGAGCGACGTCCCCGGCGCTGCGGAACCACGCCTCGTACATTTTACCTTCGCCGTATCCCGGAAAATGCCAGGAGAGGACAAAAGTCACGGTGGCCGAAGACTTAGGTTTAAGGTGCGTCTTCGCCGCGATCGCCCCGCCGAGCTGAAAACTCTCCGACGGAACGGTCTTTTCCGTATTGATGTTCGGCAGGTCCCCGTCCTCGATGAAAGCCTGCCACGCCTCGCCCAAAGAAAGGGATGTTTTGTCAAAGACAAAATGGCGCGCCTGCATATTCCATTCGCCCAGATACGTACCCTGGAAACTATTGTTCTTGACCAGCGTCAGGCACATCTCGCCTGCGGCCGGGTCGATGCTCTGCGTCTTTTTATTATAAAAATGCAGTTGGATGGAGCGCGGGGATTCCAGAATCTGATTGAAACGGCCAACGCCCCACTCGCCAACGATGTTGCGGCTGGTCGCCATCAAAGAAACGGCGATCGGGCGGGAATAAGGATTCGTGACCTTAAATTTAAAAACAGCCAGCGGCAGGCCGGAATTCTTTTCGTCTTTGCGCACCAGCGGAGAAAACGCCTCAAGCTCCACTTCCACGGGCAGGTCGCTGTCCTGATATTCCAGGTGGGCGAACGGATAAGCGCCATTGAACTTGATGGATCCGACGAGCGGATAATCGCCGACCCCGTGCGTCTGCAGGAGTTTGGCAATCTTTTTGGTCTTGTCTTTGACAAAGATGCCGAAATGAAAACCGAGGATCCCTTTCGGGTTCTTTGGGTCATCGGAGGTCATCGGCTTATGGATGTTATTCAAAAAAGTGAAATTATCCAGGACGCCCGAAGGAAAGATCTCAAGTTTTCCTGCGCCGATGCCGCCTAAAGGGATCCCGGATTTTACATTTTGCGCTGACGTATAAACTGGCATGATTACTCCTTCTGGATCATCTCAAAACCAACGCCTTCGGCTCCCTGATTGCCGACCACCGCCACATGCGTGACCTTGATCCCCGCTTCAGGGAAATCGGTGGTTATCTCCGGGCTGTTCGGGATATTGCTCAACGTGCCGACTTCACCTGACCACTCGTAGGAATATGCAGGCGTCATACAGCCGGTCTGCGAATTGGAAGTCGTGACGACAAAAGCCACGGGTTTACCTATATTGCCTTTGGCCGCGCGGCCTGTCAGGTCCACGCTCAAAGACGACGGACCGGATTCAATTCCTGATTTAAACGTACCCTCCAAAAACAGCCTCAAGCCGTATTTGATCTCCTTCTTCTCCTCAATCTCTTTTAAGCGCTCCTGGGCTAAAAGCGCGAGCTCTGTTTTCTGAATATCGACCCCTTCGTCCTGGGCGTATTTAAGCAAAAGATCATAATTCTCCTTGGCCTGATCCAGCTCCTGTTTCCACTGGTGCAAAAGCCCTGACTGATAAAGACTGGAGAGAAAATAAGGCGTTTTCGGGAATTCGTCTTTGATCTTTGAAAAATATTCGTACGCCTTATCGGTGTCTTTGGCCGCATAAGCAGCAATCACGCCGATCCTGAAATAGATCTCCGCCTTTTGCACGGTGTCCGAAAAAGAAGCAAGGAGGTTCCTGTATTCGTCGGATGCGTCCGGATACTCTTTGAGCCGCTCTAAATTGAAGGCCCGCTGATACGCGGATGCGCTGTCAAAAGCCGGAATGCCGGCAAGGTCAAACGCCTTCTTGTACATGGACTCGGCGTAAATAGGATCCAGCCCTTCTTTCCATCCGCTGTGGGCGAACTTACTGGCGACGCTGACCATCTCTTTGGCCTGGGCAACTTTATCATCCGCCAGCTGATTCAGGTAAACATCAAAAAGTGATTTGGCGAGATACCCACTGCCTTCTTCCAGGAATCCTTCTGCCTGCGCCTTGATCTTTTCTTTAGGTAAATTGGAGTTCGATAAGCGCGCGACATATATCTCATAGAGGCGGCGGCTTAAATTTTTGTCCTGCAGCTTGGAAAGCTCATCCGCCGCAGCCTTTATCTTGTCTAACATCTCCGGGCCCGCCTCGACGGCCTCTGCAGATTTAACCAAATCATTGAATAATTCCCTGGCCGCGTCCGGGTCATCGTCTTTTATGCTCTGCCACTTCAGATATTTGATATCAAAGATCAGGCCGGCGTTACCTTTTGCCAGGGTCTGGGCCTCGTTTAAGTTCGCGGAAATGCTCTTTTTAATATTCTCAGCCTTGTCGTAGACCCCCTCCCAGTTTTTCATCGCCCGCCAGAAGGCGATTTCTTTCTGGCGGGTCAGGGCAAGGAAATAATAGACCTCTGCCGAGCTGCTCAACTCTTTTATCGAAAGCCCCGATAACTCAGCGTACAGGCCGTCGTAATCATTTTTCTCAAAATACTGAGCGGACATTTTTTCAAGCTTTGAGAAAAGATCTTTATCTTTGGCCTCAATGCCAAAACAGGCCTGCGCGGACAATGCCAGAAATAAGCCGATGATCATGACCAGATACTTTCTCATGGGACTATCTCTTTTTTTCCGCTTTCCTTAGGTCGCGCGGATTCTTCCAGAATTCCCTGATGACATAATACGCCTTGCGCGGGACCCTCTTGTCAAGCCCGCCTTCGGGATCTTTTTCAAACTTCACTAAGCCGAACCACTCTTCGTTCATATTCATGTTGCGCTCGGCCTTGATATCAAAGTAATAAGCGCCGTTGGACCAGTTGGAGTCTGTGTCATGTACGGACCAGCCCGCGGAGTTCGATTCGTTATGCTTCCACCATTCGTCATTCCATTCGAACATCGCGCCGCCCAGGCAATTACCCGCGCCGGCGGGAGAATTGGCCAGATTTTTATAGATCTCAGACCACTGGGCCTCTAAAAACATCGCCTGCGCATCTTCATTCTCCTCTTTCTTATAGGCGTCGTACGCATCGCTGCCGAACTCGATGAAGACAAGAGGCTTGCCATAGGTCATCTTTGCCGAATTAAAAATATTGCCAAAGGTCTTGCCGCGATAAATAACAGTGGCCAGGATATCCACGTCCTTGGCGTACTGGTTCGCCACATCCAGGCACGCGAGCTCGCCGTTACCCATAGCGACCGGATGGTTGGGGTCGATCTTGTGGATTGAGCGCGTCAGATCATTGACCATGGTGTAATACGTCTCAGCGCGGGCGAGTAAACAGACGCGCGGATCGCCCATCTTATCGATTCGGTCGCTTGACCACGGGTTGATCTTTCCGCTGAAAGAATAATTGTTCTCGTTGCCCAAGACCCAAAATAAGATGCCTTCTTCGTCTTTAAGAGCGTTCACCATAGCGAGCACTTTTTCTTCCACCATTTTGCGGAAGACCGGATCGTCGTAAAACGGCGCCGGATAGTTCCAAAACTCAAGCCAATGGCCCATGATCGTGCGGATGCCGTAAAGTTTATAGAGGTCCCGGACGACCTTTTTGACCGTCTCGATATTTTCGCCGGACGCGTAAAAACGCACGGTGTTGATGCCCATCTTTTTCATCAGCTCGCCGTCTTTTTTCCACGGCTCGGCCGCATCCGACCAAAAATCATGGTCATAACCTTTACCTATGGGCACGGGACTGTAGCAGACCCCTTTGACAATGTAGGGCCGGCCCGCGACCATCAGCTGATAATGGCCGTTTTTCAAAGTCTTGACGTAAACCTTATTAGAAAAAGCGTTCGCCATGCCCATCAAGCCCAGGCACGCGAGTATTATAGGTAAAAAGATAAAAAATCTATTAATCTTTTTCATCAGAACAAAAAATTATAATCAAATACTGGGGTGCTAAGGGCCAGCTTGGTTTTTCCTAGCCCCTAGCACCTAGAACCTAAAACCTGTTTTTTTACTCGTACTTTATTTCATCCAAATAAAAGACCGCACCGTCCGGATTCACGTCAAGGTTCGACGCCCAGCAAAAACCGCCGATAATGTAAGACAGGTCCTTGCCTTTCAGGTCGATCGTGTACTGCTTCCACTCTTTTTCCATGATGACAGGGCCGATGCCTGCGGTGTCGGAATCGGAAAATTCGCCCATGATCCCGCCGATCTTGAACTCCTCGATCCTCTCTCCGCCCTTTTCCCCGCGCGCCCAGAAGGTCACCTTGGTGGCGCGGGATAAATCAAAGCCGCCGTCCACGCCTCCCCAGTTGTTCGGAGGATTCTGCCAGTAGATACCGGCCCAACGGGCGCCGTTCGTGGCCTTGTTGGCATAGGTGATCTTGATGCAGCTCTTTCCGAAATACGGATTATCCGCCGTGCCTACATCGATCTTGAGATCTCCGTAATCACCCATCCATCCCGAAGGGATGAAGTGGTTGGAAATGGAGCCTTTGTCCGCATACACGTAGAAAGGAACGTTCTGGACCTTCTTGCCGGCTTCTTTTAAGCTCGGATCATACTCAAACTTGATATCGTCGATGAAGAAGGTCGCGCCGTTCGGGTTGGAATCGGCGTTCGCCACCCAGCAAAAACCGCCGTTGATGTATGAAAGGTCCTTGCCCACGAGATTGACCGTGTACTGCTGCCATGTGGTTGTCAGCTCGATCGGCCCCGTGGAAACTTCGGTGGTGTCCGGATAGGTCCCTTTGATACCGCCCACGCTGAACTTGTCAACAATCTCTCCGCCCTTCTCGCCCTTGGCCCAGAAGGTGATCTTATTCAACCCTGTCAGATCAAAACCACCCTTCTTGGAACCCCAGTTATTCGCCGGATTCTGCCAGTAGATGCCGGCCCAACCCTGGCTCTGGGTCTTCTTGGCGGTATAGACGAATTTAATACTGGTCGAACCCGCGTGGGGCTCGCCCATGTACTTATCGTCCATCGTCAGGTCGCCATAATCCCCCATCCAGCCTGAAGGGATATAATGATTGTCCGGAGACTTGCTGTCCGTGTAGACGGAAAAACTCTTCGCCGTCTCTGCGGCATAAACACCGCAGCAAACCGCAAGCGCCAGAGATAAAACTCCTAATCCTAACAACTTCTTCATACCGCACCTCCTTGATTTGCCTTCTGAATCATTTCTTCCACAGCTTCTGATACGCATAGTAGCTTTTTCTGAGCTGCCTTAAAAACGGGCTTAACGTCCCGTCGCCCTGGCCTGCCACGCCCAGCCACTCTTCATGCATGGACCCGTCGGGAAAAGGCCCTTTCCATAACCCTTTTTTGTCGTGATATCCGGGCTCGTACGCCTTCCACCATTCATCCAGCCATTCAAACAAAACGCCGCCCACCGCGTTGCCGCTGCCCGAACCAAAAGCCGCGTTGTCCGTGATGTCCAGCCAGCAGTTCTCCAGATAATCCGCCTGGGCCTGTTCGACCTGCTCGCGGCTGAACCCTTGCGCGAACGCCGGACAGCCGTACTCCGTGACAAAAGCGGGCCTGTCCGTCGTGTCCTTGACCGACTGCCAGAAAGAACCAAAACCATTGTCTCCCCGGTAAACGTTGGCGCCGAAAAAATCAACATCCGGCGCATATCTCCCGTAGCGGTCCAGGAAAAGGATATCGCCGCTCGCCACGGCCACAGGATGCTCTTTGTCCAAAGACTTGATCAATTTGGCCGCTTCATTCAAAAATTTAAAATAACTCTCAGGCTTTTTGTCCGCGTTGCACGCGACCCCGTAAACATTCTCGTTGCCTAAGATCCACATCAGGAGGAAGGGCTCGTCCTTGAATTCCAAAACCATCTTTTTCACGGAATCAAGCATGGCTGCCCGATGCTTAGGATTATCGTAATCCGTGCCTTCGAACCAGGTGGCGCCTGAGCCGAGGGCGTATTTACCTAAAAAATCGCCGAGGATGACCCGGATGCCGAAACGCTTGTACAAGTCCCGCAAGATCTCTTTTTTGACGCCGTACGGCTGATGGTAGAGACGGATCGTGTTGACGCCCATACGCTTCATCAGCTCGAAGTCGCCGACAGACAGCTCCTTCGCATCCTGTTTATCATTTCCGTTCGCATCCACAAAAGAATCATACGGCCCGTCGCACTTTCCGTTCTTGTTGTAATCGTATTCCATCCAGCTTTTCAAAGAGCCGTCATCCGGGCTCTGGCCGACTTTAGCGACAGCATAAGTGATGCCCTTGATCGTATAAGGCTTATTGTCCACCAAGAGCTGCCAGTCGTTGTTTTCATACTGCACAAAGCGGACCTGGCCTGAGCCCAGCCTTCTCTTGATCTTTGAGCGCGCCTGATACCTATCCACCACCTTTTTGACCTTGTCGACGATCGTCTCCGGAATATGGTTTTTGACGATCTTACCCGAGTCGACGATGAAAATATCATTGGCCACATCATTGTCATAGCCGTTCTCGACCGCGATCTTCGCGCCCACGATCTTCATATTGACCTGCGGATATTTTTTGCACAGGGTGCGGATCTTGGCGATCGCCGCCGGGCCGATGTACCAAGGCGTGTGCCAGTACGTCCATCCTACGGCATAAGGAAAGTGGACAACAACCGCATAATAAGCCTTGATCGCATGTTTGATCAACCCGGACTTCTCCAAGATCAAAGCCGTGTAATACAGGCGTACACCCGGCGGCTCCGGCGCCAAGGCCCACTTGATAAAAGCCGCCTGGAGATCGGGCGAGGCGACAAAATCCCAATGGCTGCCGTCAAGCCTCTTCTCTTTTTTCAAAGCCTGGAAGGCCGGGTCCCAGCGCACGCTCGTCGTATTAGGAAAAATCCCCTCTCCCGCCGCTTCGGACAGGCCGTCCTGAATTTTGATGGCGTACTTGTAATCTTTGGTGCCTAAGCCGACGAACTCGCCGTATTTACTGTAATCCACGATCTCTTCTCTCCCCGGGTCATTGAGCTGTATTTTTGTGCGCGGCGTATTTTTGTATTTATCTTCCTCCAGGCCTGCGGCTTCGATCGCTGCCAGGCCTTTTTCCAGTTTATCCAGGGTCTGTTGCGCTATCGCGGCTACCTTCCAATACCAACCGCGCGGATCCCACGCTTGAGCAAAGGCGTAATCGCTGATGATCGATCTAAAAACAACCTTGGCCTCGTCGATCTTCGCCTCTTTGACCAAGGCCTCGCCCTTGACGAACAGACAGGTCGCAACGTCGTTTAAAACGTCGTAATTCTTCGTCTTTTCCGTCGCGGGGAATCCCGTCAGGGCCCTCTGTTGGGCCAAGGCCTCATCCCCATACTTCTCCTGAGCCTGCATCGCGATCTCATAAACCTTTGGGAATTCTCCTTTGGAAAGCGCCTCCCACGATTTTGCCAACATGTCCGTCAGTGCCGAGACCGCTTCGATATCAACGGCTTGGGGCGCCGCTTCGCTTGCGTTCGCCGGAGCCTGGACCGCATTCTGCGCTGTCTCGTTCTGAGCAAGACAAACAACGGGCATCAGGCAACAGGCAATGGATATCAAAAGACAGATCCTTTTTAATATTTTTTTTAGTTTTTTGTCCATTTCTTCACCAATTGTTAATTGTTCATTCTTCATTTTTCATTCCTACCCGACAACCGCTCCGGCGGTGATCCCCTTAATGATGAACTTCTGCATCGCGAAATAAATGACTAGGATAGGCAGGACCGTGATGGTCATGCCCGCCATGAGCAACGGATACTGAGTGATGTGCTCACCCTGAAAGACCATCAGGCCCCTCTGCAAAGGCATGAGGTCCTTTGACGAAAGGATAAGGTTCGCCAGGATGTATTCGTTCCAGACACTTAAGGAATTATAGATAATGATGACCGCAATCGCGGGCTTGGCCAAAGGCAAAGCCACGTGCCTCCAGATCCCCAAGCGCGTGCATCCGTCGATGCGCGCCGCGTCTTCCAGCTCTTTGGGCATCTTGTCGAAAAAGGTCTTGAGCATAAAGATACTGAACGACAACCCAACATTGATCATGCACAAAACATACGCCGCGCGCGGATAAAACTGGTTTTCGATAAAGCTGACCATCCCGTAGACAAACTGATCCGGAAAGATCTTCAGAAAAAACGGCGTCGCGCCGTTCAAAGAATTTAATAAGATGTTGCGCACATTATTGACAAGAACATAAAGAGGCACGAAACTGCCGGGTAAGGGGATCATCATGGCGCCCAGAAACATGAAGAAGAAAAGGTTCTTTCCGGGAAAGTTCATGCGCGAAAACGCGTACGCGGCCCAGGAAGAGACGATCACGATTCCGAAGACGACGAAAACGGTATAAAAAAGGCTGTTTAAGAAATAAACGCCGAAACCGCCCTTGGTCCATGCGAGATAAAAATTCTCCCAATGCATCGCTTTCGGCACCAGGCTCATGTCCGAGAACACCGTGCTCTGAGTCTTCAAGGACGAGCCAAACATCCACAGGAGCGGAAAGATGCACGTCGCGGCGACAATAATAAGGAAAACGTGGACGAGCGCGTTGACCGCCGAGTTCGTAACTGTGTATTTATTGATGCTCATCGGGTGCCTCTCTTTAAGCCTGTTTCAACTTTCTTGATATGCCCATCTGGGCGAATGAGACCATCATCAGGATGGCGCCGAAGGTAATGCCCTGCGCGCACGCATAGCCGAACATGGACGATCCCTGCATGGACGCCAGGATCCTCGTCACCGGCACTTCTGTATGATACCCAGGCCCGCCACCGGTCATGGAAAGGATGAGGACAAAGACCTGCATGGTCCCCAGGATCGTCAGGATCGCGACCAACACAAAGACAGGTATCATCAATGGAATGGTCACATTCTTAAAACTCTGCCAGACATTCGCTCCGTCGACCCTGGCCGCCTCGTACAGTTCGCGCGGGATAGTCTGCAGGCCGGCAAGCAGGATCATGAACCCCCAACCAAAACCTTTCCAGCAGTGAATGACCGCCACGCACGTCAATGCGGTCTGAGGATCCGAGAGCCAGTTGCGCACCACATCTTTAAAGCCGAGCGCCAGGAGCGCGTGATTGAGCAAACCGTAATCCCCGTCATAGATCCATCTCCAGATCAAGCCCACAACAACTTCGGAGAGCACCGGAGGAATAAAAAATATCACACGGTAGAAATTTTTGGCCTTGATCGCGCGGTCGCACGCGAGCGCCAAAACCAGAGCCAAGGCGTTCTGGAATGTCAGCGCGATGAGCGTGATGTATCCGGCGTTCTTCATCGCCCCCCACCAGATCTTGTCCCCAATGACCTCTTTAAAATTCGAGAGGCCGACGAAATCCATGATCGGAGAAATGCCGTCCCACGCGTTGTGGCTCAATTGCAGGACTTTAAAAAACGGATAAATATAAAATATGGTGAAGATCAGCAGCGCCGGGACGACAAATATGAAAGAACCGATGGTCTTCTTGATGAGATTGGCGACGACCACGAAGACCAAAGAACCTGTGACGAGCGTGTAGACGATAAACCAGAAAACCCCGGAGGCATGAAATCTTAAAAACGCGCATTCCAGCGTGATCGCCGCCAAGATCCCGACGATCGCCTTTTTCTTGACCGGCGCTTCGTGGACCAGGGTATAGCACTGCTTGATCTTTTCTGCGAAAAAACTCATTGTATCCGTTTATCGTTAATCGTTGATAGTTAAAACTTTTTTGGACCTTATTCCAATCCTTGGTTTTTCCTATACCCTATAAACTATTTACTATTGACCCCCCTTAACTCGTCACTTCTTCTTTGCCATCTCTTCTGCTTTAAGCTTAGCCAGCTCCGCGCCCAGCTGTTCGGGCGTCTTCTCGCCGATAATGATGGACTGGATCCCTTTATCAAACCGCTCGATCACCCTGGGAAGCTCGTTGACAGGCCAGACATTCGGATGCGTCACGTTCTCCATCCCTTTGGAAAAAGCGGCCAGAAGCTCCGGGATCTTCTCCAGCGAGCTCTTATTCGAGGGCAGATTGCGCGTCTTCTGTGCCAGATACGCCTGCTGGTCGCGCGCGGTCAACCACTTTAATAAATCAACAACCTCTTTTTTCACCAAAGACCTGTCGTTCACCAGGAAAGAAGACCCGGCGCCGCCCCAGATATACATCGGGCGCGAAAGGTTCACTCTCGGCATAAGGAGAACGCCGTAATCCAGGCTCGGGTTCATGCCGTGATAGACGTTCACGCACCAGGAGCCGTTGAACGCAAAAGCGGCGCGCTCATTGGCAAATGCCTGCTCCGCGTTTTTATTGACCATGGTCACTATGCCGCTGGCGAGCATCTTTTTGTCCGCCATCTCTTTGAAAAGAGCAAACACCTTGATCCAGTCCGGGTCCGAATAAGGCACTTCTCCGCGCAGCGTCGCAAAGACTTTTTCAGGGCCCATGATGTTGAACGCCAGGTTCGACGCCAGACAATCGATCATCCACACCTCACCCCAGCCGCTCACTAATCCCTGGATGCCGGCGGCGCCGAGTTTCTGGCATGCGGCGACGAATTCCTCCCATGTGGCCGGAGGACTATCCGGATTGAGGCCGGCCTTAATAAATAAACCCTTGTTGTAAAGCATCTGAATGTTCATGACGTCGATGGGTACGCCGTAAATACCGGCGCTGACGCCGTATTCATTGCCGTCCGAGAACTCATTGACCGCCAAAGCCTTCTCAAAAAGAGAGTTTTTCCAGGCGCTGTTATCCGCTGTCATCTCCTGGATCAGATTGGTGATATGTCCTGCCTTGATGAAAGCGGCAAAATCCCTTTTCTCGCCCAATAAGCCGAAGATATCCGGAAGCGCCTTTGCCTGGGCCGCAGCCCTGACCTTCTGCGAATAGGCGTCCGATGGCGCGTAAAGCTCGAAGATGACGCGAACGCCGGTCTTTTCTTCATATTTCTTGGCGAGCTCCTGGAACGCCTCGTCCCTGTCCGTCATCCAATGCCAGACAACGATCTTCCGGACCCCTTGAGAAGCAGAAGATGCTCCGGGCTGACTCCCGCAACCGTTGAATAAAATCCCCAACCCGAACACGCAGATGGCAAACAAAAAAACTCTCTTCATGAAAATATCCCTCCGTTTATTTTTAAGCTATCCCATCACCACGCGGACCTTGTGCGTCTTGCCGTCGCCGATAGGCTTGACCAGATTGCCGTCTTGAAGCCGGCCGTCCACGTAAACTTCCCTGACCCCTTTTTCAACGCCGTTGGGGTTTTCGATATCTATCTCAAAAACATCGCCCCTGAAAGGGCGGCGCACCGAACACTTCTTCCACTTCGAAGGGATACACGGATCGATGCGCAGGCCTTCGTAATCCCGGCGCGCGCCCAGTACCCATTCAGTCCCAGCCATAAAAGCCCAACCCGAGGCCCCGGTGATCCAGGTGAACTGACCTTCGCCGTAGCGGTAAGGATTTTCCGGGCCGACGAGATATTCGGCGTATACATAGGGCTCGGATTTATAGAGATCATAATTCTTCTGTTTGTTCGGCATGATCTTTGTCATCGCCTCATACGCCTTGTTGCCGCGACCGACCATGCAGTAAGCCATGACCAGGAAATGCGCGGCATGACAAAAGACCGCCGCATTCTCCTTCGTGCCTTCGGAAAACATGCTGATACGGCCAAGCTCCGGGCGAAACTTAGTGAACGCCGGATAGAACATGGCGATGCCATGGGTGCCGTCGAGATACTTATCGCAGGAGCGCAGCACTTTCTGCAGGCGCTCGCCTTCGGCCATACCGCCGAGGATCGCCCACGCCTGGCTCATGATAAAAATCTTCCCCTCGTCATAGGCTTTAACGCCATACGGTACGCCGTCATCCGTGAACCCGCGCACATACCAGTCGCCATCCCAGCAGATCTCATTGACCCGCTCGGCCATAGTCTTGGCTTTATTTAAAAACTCCTGAGCCTTGTCTTTCTCAGCCATAAGCTCGGCCAACTCCGCAAAATACTTCATAGAGCGGACCAGCGCCTGCGCGAGCCAGACGCTTTCGCCCTTATGCCTTTTCCCGGCGGCGTCGATCGCGTCGTTCCAATCCGCGTGGCCTATTTTCGGCAGGCCGCGCTCGCCCACATCGTTAAAACAAAAATTCAGATTCTTCTCCAAATGCTCAAAAAGCGTGCCTTCGCCGTCCTGAGACGGCCCCCCTTTGTACAAAGGGTCCGTTTCCCAACCGCCGAGCCACTTGTCTTTTAAATAAGGGACGTATTCCGAAAGGATGGATTTGTCGCCCGTTTCCTGGATATACGAGCGCACCGTCGAGGTCAGCCAGATCTGATGATCTTTGTTCGGCCTGTGCGTCGCAGGACCCAAGGTATCTGACCATCCGGGCGCAGATGTTCCGTCGCGGCGGATGAGCGCGGCGATCTGGAAAATCCTTTTTTTGGTAATGTCATGATTGATGGAGCAGATCGCTTCCGAATCCTGGCACGAATCCCTGTACCCGCGGCCGCCCGAACCTTCGTGGTAAAAAGACGGAGAGCGCGACCAGAGATTGCAGATATAAACCTGGTACTTGACCCAGATGTTCATCATGGCGTCAAACTCGCTGTCCGGTGTCTTGATCGAAATATTTCCCGTGATGCGGCCCTTCCATAACTTCTTGGTCTCATCGAGCGCCTTTTTGGCAATGGCCAAATCTCTGTACTTCTCGACGAGCTTGGCCGCATTCGCCTGGCCTTCGGTCTCGCCTAAGACCACAACGAACTCTTTGGTCTGTTTGGGCGCAAGCTTAATCACGTGCTTGAAGCAAGCGATCCCGTCCTCACCGGAACACAGCGGAGAGTTTTTGAATGTTCCTTCTAAAATGCTTTCCGGTTTTTCTTCCGTGTTGTAGCGCCCTAAAAATTCGGCCTTTCTCGTGGCGTAACCCTTCACTTCCAGGCTCGTGCCGAAAAACGCGTAATTCTTAAACTCCCGGATGTTCATCCCCTGCCAGAACGCCGTCTTCCAGCCATAAATAAGGCGGTGTGTCTCGTCATACCACATCCTGTTGTAAAGGTTCATGATGTTGCGGTAACGCAGCTCCTCCTGGTAGTCTCCGACGAGCCACTCGACATACGGATAGAGCTCCAGCTTCTTCTCTTTATTCGATTCATTGGTCAAAGTAACGAGCCAAATCTCGCAGTCGTCATCCACCGGGACAAAATAGGTAATGCTGGACCCAACGGAATTGTATTTGGAGAAAATAGTCGTGTAACCTAATCCGTGTCGGCACTCAAAAGAGTCGAGCTTGACGCGCAAAGGCTGATAGGTGAGCGACCAGACTTTAGCCTTGCCTGCGGATTTGCGGCTGCCTGATTTTTCCTCGCGCGCATAGATGTAGCGGCCGGGCCGGTCAAGGTTTTTATAATCAGGCGCCCATCTCAAGATCCTGTCTGTGCGGCAATCCCTGAAAAAACTATAGCCGCCGGCACACTGAGAGATGACGGCGCAGTATTTTTCGTTAGTCAGGTAATTGATCCAGGGAGTCGGCGTAACCGGGTCCGTCACGATAAACTCTAATCCGTCAGATGAAAAATATCCGTACTTCATGCCCTCTTTTTTACCTCGTAGTTTTGACGCAACCTGTTGATACTACAAAAAATAGATTTAAAAAGTCTAACATAAGGACTTATTATGGTCAAGAATAAAAATGATTATTTTATTATGAAATGATGTTTACGCTCTTACCTTATTATTGATTATTTCAATCCCTCCCACCATCTCCTGGCGAACTCCTGCGGGAAGTTCGTTGAAACGAAATCCAGGATGCTCTTCTTGTGGCAATCCCTGATCTTTTTGAATGCTACGCCTGTCATATAGTTACATTCCTCTTCGGTTTTACAGGCTTCCCTCTGCCAGACCACATCCGCCTCAACGCACACCGCCCCGCCTGAGGAACCGGGGATATCCAGGACCACGCTCAGCCGGTCTCCGGGAACGTGCTTTTCCACCATGGCGAGTTTAGCGCCTGTGGTGCTCACATCCTCTGTCCGGCTAGACCCTTCTATGTGCCTTGAGATCCCCATGTAGCGCACAGGCAATTGGATATCCCAGCGAATCGCACATCTCCTATCGTCTTCCATGACAACCACCTCCTTTTCTAAGCAACTATCTTCAGGATCCGCGCCATGCTCATCAGCCTCGCTCTGTCGAAAGTCACTCCGAGCTTCCACGAAGAACCGCTCGGTTGCGCCCAGGCGACCTTGGCCAATAGATGCATTGGCTCAAATCCATCCGGCAAATCAAACCACAACTCCAAAGGCGTCCTCGACCTGACCTCCTGATTCACTTCAAGCCCGGCGCCTCCGCCACCGATATCTTTGCACAGACAATTTCCCCTTTCGCCGATTTTCAAGTCCTTGAAACGAACGGGGACATCGTCTAAAGCAAAACGGCAGAAAATACGCTTATCATCCGCTCCGGTCGAATTGTCAGAGACAATTTCCAGATGCGTTCTCTTTGCCTTAGCCATTTTTCACCTCCTTTCAATGCCATTATATCCCACTTGTTGTTTTCGGTACAACACCAAAACCCCCTGTTTCAACAGCCGGCTGAGCCAGGACAGGGCCCGGGCTGACCAAGGGGCTAAAGGCGGATTGTAAAGCCGCCAATATCTCGTCGCTCTGGTCCGACGGCGAATAGGCCGTGCCGCCCTGACCGCGCGAACGCGTGTAGTTCAGCGCGGCGACAGAAACGCCGTTCTGCCTCAGTCCATCGACGATCCTTCCGGAAACAGCGCTGATCCCGCGCTCCGACGGCCGATGGCGGTAATGATCTTGGCACAAAGAAACGGACAAATAATCAAAATCGATGGAAATAATTGCCGGCCCTGTCTTCCTTCTGATCAAAGCCGGATCGTAAACAACCCTGAGATTATCGATATCGCGCAATGTCCTCACCCAGTCGTTGTACCACTTGAACTGCGGGTCGGTGGCTGACCACACCGGCCGTACGAGCGTGATCGGGCCGATCAGGCCTCTCTTGTGCGCAACGGTGATCCAGTTCCCTTCGTGGATCTCGGCTTCAGGTGTATCCCACGCCTCGGCGTCGTTATGAAAATCAAACACGATAAGCGGCAGGCCCTTAACAATCGTTTTGTCGGTAAGCAATAGCTGAAGCCAGCTGATCATCTCCTGGTGATTTTCCGCAACAGAGATTGCGCACGGCGAACTGGCGCCAGGTTTGGCCATCTTCTTGACAATTATGGCTAAGGCCTTGTTCTCTTGGACATCCCCTGATGCCATCAGCTTCCTGGCCTCGGAGGGCAGGCGCCAGGTCCAATTCTTTCTATTTTTTGTCCCAGGCACGTTGTAGCGGTGTTCCGGCCCGGATAAACCGAATACCGTCTGGATACTCACGCACATGAGCAGATTGCCCGACCTCAGCATGACATTCAAAAGCGAATCCAAGTCCTTGAGTGAAGCCTCGTCATCCCCTTGACCATACATACGGAATAAATCCTGTGTTTGCTTCCTGTCACCCGGCGATAATTCTTCCACGCGATCAACAAAAGTCGCAGGTGTATCGTGGGTCTCTGATGTGATCAACATGTGAGGCAGTTGCGATGCCTCTGCCTCTCTCCAGCCTATGACGTTATAAAGATAAAGATTGGGAAGCTCTTGAGCGAGGCGGTCCAGCATCGCGCGCACTTCTACGGGCCTTATGCCCAGATCTTCTCCGATCAACAACATCCCGGATTTGTATGCTTCTTGCGCAAGGGCCGTAATTATCCCCTCACCCAACTTTGCCATGGCATCAGCATCCGCGGGTTCAAACTTTCCTTTTGTCGCCGGCTGATCCCAGGGAATGACCCATTCACCGCAAAATCCCAACAGGTGATCGACGCGCATGCCGTCAAAGTACTTGGCTGCATGCCGTATACGGCTCAGCCAAAATGTCAGCACTTCTTCATATTTATCGCCCCATCCGTAAGGCAGGGAGCTCCAATTTTGGCCCTCCTTGCTGAACTGATCCGGCGGCGCGCCGTTGGTTTTATCAAATTCAAACAGTTCCTGATGGCTCCACACATCAGCGCTGTTGATGGCAGGATACATCGGCAGATCGCCCAACAAAAACACTCCTTTGGCACGGGCAGTGGCGCGGATATCAAGGCGCTGCACATGGCTTAACCACTGAAGATATTTAAAGGATGCTATCTCCTCACTCAGTTGCTCGGCATACTTTCTTAGCGCTTCAGGGTCCCTCCGGCTTATCTCTTGCGGCCAATGCCTCCAGTCCTCTGTGTTGAAATAATCCAACAAGGCGTGGAACAACGCGTAATCATCCAGCCACCACGCCTCCTTTTCTGTGAATTGAGCCAATTCTTCGGATGCCTCAGGAACATTGCTCCGATCAAGATAGCGCAAGGCATTTTGAGCAAAAAGACTGATACTCAAGTAGGGGCACGGATCCCTATATGTTTGTGTTAAGGGCAGGTCCATCCAAAAAGTAGCGCCGAGAATATCTTTGATAAAACTTATGAACGGTTTTGCCGCTGTGTTATCTCCGAGCGCGGCAAGAGGAGCGAGCACGCCAAAATGCTTTGATTCCCACCAATTTCCTTTAGCCTCCTCAACAGGTGAGCTGGACGCCCGGGGCGGGTGTTTCTCTTTCAGCTGTCGCGTGAAATCCTCAACGAGCGCATCGATATCCTGGCTTCCGAACATCCCCTGGACGCGGGCCGCCTGCTCTCTGAGCGACTCCTGGACCTTCGCCTTAAAAAGAAGGTTCGTGACGTCGATGACCTTGGCATTGATCTCCTCTAAGCCCCATAGCCTGTGATAGAGCAGCCGATGGTTGCCGGCAAGGCAATAGTCCATGCCTGCGACCCTGATAACAACAATGGGATTGACGATCAAAAAGTTCTTCTTGTCTTTGTTCAGAAAATGCAGCACGCGGTCACAAGTGATGCCCGGCTGGGTCACGCGGATATCGCTTACCCGCAGGCGCATCTCTTTTAAACGATAAAGATACTCAAGGTCACCGGCCTGAAAATAGGGATAGGCGTATGCCTTCATCAAGCCCTGAATATCCAGACGCATGCCCTCCGTATCGAACCAATCCTGCTTGCGCTTTTCAATTTCTCTTGAGGCGAACCTGAATACCCGGCTGTCCACTTTCACGACGAGGCTGTTGTCCGCGTCTTTAGAAACGCTCACCACCGGCGAGCTGGAGCGATCAGTCATCTCAAGAGCGGCCGCATTTGGTTCAAACTCAAGGCCTGTAAATAATACATCCGCCAAAAATGTTTCCCCGTTAGACCTCAGGAAGGTAACCGTAATTTCATTGATCCCCGCCAATGCCGGCGTGGCGAGAAGCGGGATCCGGATCTCATTTTCTTGGCCGTGCGTGTCCTTGAAACTGACAAATGCCTCATTGGAAATGAACCCAACTCCGACGGGACTAGCTTCTTTTCTATTAAAACCAACGACGGCTTTCTTGATCGGCTGATGAGACCGGTAGCGAATCCTCAGTGTCCCGTTGGACAAGTTCACGCGTTGCGCCTGAGGAATTGTCACGATGATTCCACCAGGGCCGATATTACCTGCTTTCAAATGATATGTGCCATCATTAGATTTCAAAAGATCAGCCTTTTCACCTGGTTGATAGAATGATTCTATATCTCTACTTAATCCCTTGGAGCCAAGATACCGCATCATGTCCTGAGGCCCTTTCCCAACAAAACCTAAAATGAGAGATAACGTATGCGCGGACGTCTGGAATCTAATAGCCTCTTTTTGGGCAATATTGTAGCCCTCCCAGGGCCCATGTTCCGTCAACAGGGTTTTTATGACCGGCCAGTTTGCCTCCAAAAACCTCTCTGTCTCCCCGGGCGCAACCATATAAGCAAGGCCGAGAGCATAAAGAGACGCAACATTTGTAATTCGAGGATCTGTGGCTACGGCAATCTCAGGGATGCCGACTTTACCCGTATACTGTATTCCTTCACCGGTATAGCACTCTGAGAGAATATCGGGAAGGCGGTGACGAGAAGCATAATCAAGCTCAATCTCCACAAAATTTTTAAGGATTAACCTCCAGCCCGGATTATATAACTCCGGCATATACAAAGCCGGCCAAAGCATCTGAAACGCTGATCCATCGTAAGGCGCCACCGTCGAAACATCTCTTCCGTCTATCGGATACGATTTTATCTTGAAGGCCAAATTTTTAATGGCGCTCTGAGGCAACCTATAGCGCACAACCACGAATATCGCAGGGCCGCGAAATTCATTCCCTAAATAATCACTATGCGCCACATGCCATTGCCCTTGATCAGGCCAACCCAACCATTTTTCTGTCGTCCAATTATAACCAAACCTAAACATTCCTGCCGAGTCATCATACAAAAATCTGTAACCTTCGCTCTGTTTCTCAAGAAAGGCTTCCATTTTTTCCGTGAGTTCTTTTATTTTACGGCTATCTTCAATTTTCGGCAAAAGCGCCCCAATAGCGACGCCCAAGGATGCGGAAAGATTCGCGTTATCCCCAAACACCACAAGGACGTGTCGCTCATCAAGAATTTTCATGATGGCAGCTTTGTCGCCCTCATACGGCTTCAAGGCCCCTCCAAAATCCTCTCCATAGCCCTTTATTCTATTAATTCCGGCTTCCTGACTAATACTCTGCGCCGTAATCCAGCCCTTGGTTATCAAAGCCTGCCAGATTGATTCTCCCTTCTTTTTACCAAAACCGCCATATTGCTCCTCTTTTGTCAACTTCAGCTTTTGCGCCTCTGAACCCAATGGACCCTTTCTTTCGCCGTTTTCCAAGCCCATAAAATTCACCAACAATCCTTTATGGCTGAGTTCCGGGTTACCCTGGTCCTGACGCAGACTATTGATCACAACGATCAGTTTCTCCAAGGCCTGTTCTCCGGTCATATAGGGATTATCCACATAGCCGGCAACGATGTTGGCCAAAACCTGCACCTCGAACCCTATAGCTGTCAGCTGGGTATAGGTTCTAAAATCCAGCCCCTTGTCTGGCTCGCGGTTCCAGCCTTCGACAAAATAGCCGGATATAGGCTCTGCCATATTGTTTCCCGGGGCTAGATATCTCATCGCGTTATCCAGTAACGCGCGCGCATATTTATGAGTTGGTGACAGGCTGGCCTGCGTTCTTCCCACCGGCGAGCTGGACGCGCCTTTTCCCCGGTCGCCCGGTCCTTGTCCGCCTGTCAGCCCCTGTTTCTCAAGCTCGGGGGTATAGAATCTGGACACCTCTCTTTTAAACACGCCCTTGGCCCTGGATAGAATCTTTCCCTCGAGCGACTCGACAAAATCAACGCTCTCCGCCAGATATCTCTTGATCTTTTTAATGTCTGATTTGTAGCGCGGCGTCTGGAGATTGTGAAGCCTGTCGGCGATCTTGATGACCCTGACATAGCTTTTTTTGCATCCTGCGATGCGGAGAAGAAAATCCTTATCCTCTTCGCCTTCTTTTTTCGTCAATACGCCGACGCCGTCGAATATCGCTTTGATCACGACATCGCTGATCCCTGTCTTGGCGAACTCTTTGCGCATGATATCAAGGATGTCTCCCGGCCCTTCGTAATCTTCAACCGTATCGTGGAGAAGGGCGATCGCCAGCAGGATCGCATCGGCATAGTGTGCCAGGTTCTCTCTGTCCGCCTTGATATTAAATCTGCGAAGGACCCTGAATTGTTCGATCAAAATAGAAGCAACCGACAACAAGTGTATGAGATAGGGCTCACCGTTGGCTCTCTGCTGATCTCCATGAACGCGCTTGGCGAGCATCCAGGCGACATCGACGATCTGCCAATGCTTTTCCAGCTTTTTGTCCCCTATAATCGCAATCTCTTTTAGGCGCCTGAACTCCCTTTCCAGCCACTCTTCGTCGATCTTCGACGCATCTTTTTTGTAAACCAGCGCGTTCGCTTTCAAGAGCTTCTCCCCAAAGAATGCGCTTGCAGGGAGAGCCTTCCCGATCCGGTCGATGATCCTGGAGGCGTCAAACCACTTTTCTGCAGTCGTTAATATGGCGCCGCCTTCGCGCGTATTATTGACGATGTTGCCGGAAATGATGTTGGTCCTCAACGGGCCCGTTTCTTTTTCGCGCAATTCCACCTTGTATTCGTTAAAATTATAGAGGACGAAATGAAAATGCGGCTCACTGTCCTTTATCCTGAATTTGACCAAAGAGACATGTTTTGTCGCTATCCTTTCCCGTATATATTTTTTGACGCGCAGCCGTCCGTCAGCGGTGAATTCGAAATATTTCTTGATCCTCATCTTATCGTTTTGGCCAAGCGTCCGGTCATTCCTCACAAACCACTCGAGACCGTAAAATCCTCTCTTACCCTGCAAAAGCGCAAGCAGATTGACGTGCGTAACTAAGATCTCAATCTTCCCTGGGCTCACGCCCGCCTCCATAAACAGGATAAGCGCCTGGAATGCCTCGAAAAACTTTGCCCCATCTTTATAAAAAGAAACTCCTCCGGCGCTGTGGCCCCTGACCGTTGTGCGCAAAGAGACATCCTTGAGCATGGGAATGATCCTTTGTTTCAGATGCGCATAGACCCCCTGCCCTTCGTCAAAGAAATACGGATATTGCTCCTGCAGCGGAGCGATCTCCGAGAACATGACAGGCCACATCCTCAACTTAAACCAACTGGAAAATCTTTTGCTCTTGAGCGAATCGACGAGGGAGGCGATCTCCATCATCAAGCCATGGTGCGAAGCGCTGTCTATCTGTTCATCAAACAAAATATCCAAAAGCGCGCTCAACAGGCGAGCGTCGATGATCTTCTTAAGCCGGTCCAGCGTCTCGCGCGCCTCCTCGACGCTGTTATTTCGCAAGCTCATCCGGAGTTTTTCAAAAACCTCCTGCTGTTGATCGTTGCCTATGGGCGAACTCGAAGAGCGCCTGAAACGGTCCCTGGTCCTTTTGATCTCTCTGACCTGTTCCACAGGGGCATTGCTCAGCGCAATGATAACATCGAACCTTTCGCCTCTGAGCTGGCCTATTTTACGGTCTATCAATCCTTCTGTTTCGGAATGCTTCAAAACAAAATTCCAAGGAAGAAATCTTTTCCGGCGCTTAGCCTCCTCCTGCATAGTCAGGCGTATCGTATCTTTGGAAAAAAGAAATTCCTTGAGCCTGGGCAAGGGGAGTTTTATCGTTAAGCTATTTCTCCCGTTGAGCCCTGCACGGGAAATAAACTGCGGCCTGTCTTGCCGGGCCTGAATAAATATTTTTATAGCCTCAGCCATGTAACCGCCGTCGGCTTCTCCGAAATAAACGATATTCCTTATGCCGGAGAATTCCGGATAATCGACCAGCACCTCTAAGTGCGGCTCGCTTTCTCTAAGATTGATCCCTATGACCTGCTGATAAAGCCTGGCCAGGGTTAAGTGGAATTTAAACTCGAAAACCGTATTATCGCTGATCGCATCAAATTGCTTGACGACTTCCCCATCGCCGTCATAAACTTTCCGATTGATCGACCGCAGGCGGCCCAGGTTGATCTGCCTTAAGATCACGTCTCTTTCAACGATCACCTCGTGAAGGCCGGATATTTCTCCGGCCAGACCCAGGACGACGTGATGGTTTCTCCTGCCCTTTTGGAGCGCGCGCGCCATTTCTAATACGGCGCGGTGAACAAAGGAGTGAACTTGATCGCTGCCTTCCCGATCGTATAGGAACAAACCATCGACTTTCGCCAGGAACCTCTTGGATGAAAAATCCCTGTTTTCAAACCCGCTGTCAATCGCCCTTAAGGCCTTGGCGACCTCGCGATCGTTGATTGGTGAACTGGATGCGCCTTCATTTTCCAGGCGGTATGTCCCGAATCCCAGCTCGCGCAGATCCGCGAATGCCAGGCGCATCAGCGTCACGCCGCGGCCGATCTCCGGAGAGCTCTCGGCCTTTTTTGCAAGGCGCGCGGTCAGGCCTTCCACCGTATTCCACGGCCCCAGAGGATTACCAGCCCTCCTTAACCCAAATCTGTTATAGATCATCATGTAAGGCATGGAGGATTTCCCGTTCTTGAAAGTAGGATGGAACTTCGGATTCACGCCAAGCAGTTCAGAAAATTCGTGCCGGCGCGCGTATTCAACAGCGGAGACCAATAGCGCTTCAGACGGCATAAGCCCTACTTTTGCAAAAAAATCGGCAACCTCGCCGTTAGTCGCGCCGCGCACACCGCCAAGCCTGTGATTACGTAATGTGCTCGCCTGGCCATCTACGCCGATCCTGAAAAATACGCCGCTCAAAGGATTGGCGGACATCCTTTGTTCGCCCAACAGGATCTCAACCCCAAACGTGCTCTCTCCCAAACCAAACCGCAGGCCCAAAAAGTAAGGCGTCTCATTGATACAGCTTCTTAAGAAAGTGCGATTTGCCATAAAATCATTCGAGTAAGAACGGATCACTCTATCCGCGTATCCGGTCATCCAGTCAATCTTACTGTCGTCTGCTGAATCTTGCGGAACCAAATAAGCGAACTTTTGCTTTAAGTGCGGGTGAGTTCGGTAAGAAACGATATAGAATTTTAAAAATCTGTCCAAGGCCTCCGGCGACAACTGAGACATCCGCACATATTTATTAAGCCAATCGAACATAAACCTCACGGCCTGACTATCAAGCCCCCAGACAGTTGATAGTAAAATGGTCCAGTAATGAATATGCCTCTTGCCTTCGTATCTGCCGCCTCTCTGATAAGAAAAAATCAGAAAAGTGAATATCTTGTGCATGAGCGCCGGCTCAAGCAGACGGCCAGGATCTTTTGTCTGAGCCCAATGACCGATCTTTTCCCGGTCTGCAGCAGAAAAAATCGACTCTTCTAAGCTGCCAAGCACTTGCCCGATCATGGCATCAACAGGAGACGAAACCTGAGCGCCTTCTGAAACATAAGCCGCCTTGAGCAGCTGCGCCTTGTCTTCTTCGCTCAAGTTGTGTCCGACAGCCAATACCTCCAAAAGCACATCCGTCTCGCCGCGGACCAGAGAAAAATAATTCTTGCGGCCTTGGAACCTGAAGTGCTCGATCAAAAGCGGGATGCCCAATATCCTTTTTTCTTCCGGAGAAAACGCCGACCAGCCCAACTCATGCGTTTGCAGCTTCTTTATTTTTGAGACGGAATATTTCTTACTGCTCTTTAGCGGCTTGAATTCTCGGGCTTCTTTGATACCGACGAGTTCGACAACCGCTTCAAAAGCCGGATTCGGAATGCGCTCGGACTTCTTTTCCGGATTGTCGATATTCAAAGAAATAAAAGCCGCTTGATACAATCTCGTTCCCCAGAGGCTCGCCTCGGCAGACGTCTTCTCGATCTTCTGCGATCTTAAAAAATTGTCAAAAGCCCGGGCAAAAAGCTCTTCTTCGGATAATTGCGAAGAACAAAGGTAAGCGGCGATGCATAAATTCCTGAAATCCTCCATAAAAACCGCCAAGGTCAATGCATCCAGGACCTTCTCCCTGGCCTCTTCCAGGACATTGCGCGCTGATTCGCTGTTCCCGTCTTTGATCAGCTTGCCGCTAAATCCTAAAAGGCCTTTTAAGGACTTGAATTCAGGCTCGCGGAAACAGATCGTCAACTTCTCGGCACGCAGAAAACCCTGGACCTTACCGTACGCGGCCCGGAGGTCCTTCTTATCCAGCGCCTGCAAGATCTTATCCAGTCGCCCCAGCATCTCCCGGTTGCGCGCAAAAGTGATCTCGCGCATCTGGCTCATTCGTCCTTCCCGGATCTTCTCGATGATGCGGCGCACCGCCTGGCCGCGGATCGTGACAAATCGCAAAGCCACGCCCAGAATGCTGCGGCTGGCGCGGAACTCTCCGCGGCTATTCAAGGCCATGGCGAGATCCAGAGAAAGCCGGATGATATCCTTGATGCCGAGAACAGCCCGGTCCAGCTTTTCGCGGATCTGCGCCAATTCAGCCTGCATCCGGCTGACTTCTTCGGCGAGGATCTCCGGCTGATCACCGGACGACGCTGTCTTCGCGATCGCCTCATCCATATTTTTATTGATATCGCTTAAAGTCTTATAAACAGACCTCAGCCAATTAAGTTCGCGGCCTTCGGTCCTGATCTGGTCGTCCATGGAACGGAACGCCTCCCAGAAAAGATCGTGATGCACGGGCTTATAAACACGGTAAACGACCGATGCGCCTTCGCTGAGCGCATAGCGGACATTCAACCCCCTGACCACCCACAGCCGCTGCGTCTTGGCATCAAAACCAACGCGCTGCTGCGGACTCTCCCCGCGGCGCATCATGAGGCGGGCGAGATCCTCCGCAGCCGCATTCAGAGCTCCGATGCCGGCGGCGATCTTCTCCTCTTCCCTGGAAGCCTCTATCAATTTCAAATTCAGGCGGCACGTCCCTTCAAAAAAGTATTGGGCCCTGGGCTCATCCTTGGAAAATATTTCATTATTTTGTATAGGCGATGAGCCGGCCTCTTCGGCATCTTCCTCGTCGGAAGGTTCTTTTGATTTTGACTTTCTGGGAGGTTTATCGAATTCGTTTCTAAGCTCGGTGCCGATATCGCTGAGTCTTCTTGAGCCCTGAGGAACCTGCGGAACATATAGGACAATGCCCTGTTGGGAAAAATATTTGTTCGCTCTCGCTAAAAGCAAGCCGTAAATGCGCGCCAGCGAATCCCTCTCGGCGGCGAGAAGATAGTACCTTGCGGAAAATTCTTCGGGCAGGAAAACTGCCGCGCCGAAGGGCCGGCCTGAAACAAAAAGCGAATCCAATGTTGTATTGACGTCTCCGACATATTTTTTCTCCCGCTTCTCGAGATTTCTCGCAGAATTTCTGAAAGCGATGATCTCTTCTATCAAGGCCTTGAATTCCGGGCTAACCTTCGAGGCTTCTTTCGCCGCAGACTTGGCGTGGCCGATCTTCAACGTCTCTAAAGTCCTGACGATCTGATGTGTCATCGGTTTTCCGGCCACAGCCGCATCCGCAGAAGCCGACGAGACGGATAATAGAGCAGCGACGGCCATATTAGCCCAGAACATTTTACCCGGGTTGACTACCGGCGAGCTGGAGCTTTCTTCTAAAGAGGCCGAAGGAGACGAAGCCTGCCTCTCGTATATCAATATCGCCGGATAATGGACGGAATGAGCCAGGCTGGCGATCTTGCTGTCTGCCGCTGCCTCTACTGTCAGGAAGGCCTTGGCATCTACCACATAGGGATAGGATGCCCTGGCCTCCCCCTTAATGCGATTGAACTTCTCCGTAACGAACCTGTCGAGGGCCCCGGAATGAGCCTTCACGGATTCTTTTGCCGCTTCTGTTTCCACCTCGATGATAAGATCGATGTCCGAGCCGGGCGTGAAATCACCGCTGCTCATGCCGCCATTGATCCAGGCCTTCCTGATCCCGTGACCGAAGGACATGGAGGCGAGCATCTTGACAATGCCTTCCGCAACGATCCAGCGCAGGTGATAGTGCGCGCGAAGGTCGTCTTGCCTGAACATCCTGACCAGGGACTCCTCTCCAGAAATCCCCAGCCGCGCGACCGTCTTTGTCACGGCTGCCTTCCATTCCGCCTCAACGCCTGCCACCGGCGAAGAAGAGCTGAATTGCTTGTTGATCTTCAATTTATCGTTCTCAGCGTCAAAATAAGACAACAGCAGTCTGCCGACCCAGCTATCTTTAAAATCATACCCCTTGGGAAGATGCCCGCTTAAAACCGTATCCTGCGCAAGAACGACGACTTTGCCTGCGGGAGACACTGTCTCCGCTTTCTGCCCCAATATTCTTTCGACCGCGTTTTTATAGAGAGCGCCTTTATGGATAGCGTTACGGATAAAATCGCTGACAGCGTGACTGCGCTCTGCGGGCGCGGCGACCTTATCAAAAGCGTAGATCCCGCCCGGAGATCCGTTGACTTCGATCACATAGGGCAGCACGTCTTCGCCCAGAATGATGTCTATGCCCAAATGGTCGTCCTCAAAATAAGGAGATACATTCCCTAGCGGTGTTTCGACAAAAGAAGGCGGGAATTTTTTCGTATAATCCTCGACAGCGTGATGCGCCTTCACAGCCTCTTCTTCTATCCGCCGGATGATTTCTTTTATCCTGGCCCCATATCCAAGGTCTTGCAAAACGACTTTTAATTGATCCGGCTCTGCGTCGATGCTCAGATTGACCGCACCCGAGCCTATGCGAACGACATGGCCTGAGACCTTTATTTCGCCTTGCGGCACCCTGGACGTAAATACGCGCACATTCCAATCAAGCTCTTTGCCCGCCCTCACGAGCTTTCTGTGAAGGATGAACTTCTGGACGATGACATCAACGCTATCCATGAGCGCATTCAATAGGCCGTTTGCCTGTAGATCATCTCCCGGAGAAACAAACATGATGCCCCTTCCGGAAATACCGAAACGGGGCTTGACGACGGTCTTGCCCGCTATGTCAAAAAATGTCCGCAGCTGATCAAGGGAGGTCTCTTCTTGCCGCGATATAAAGAGGCTGTTGGGTATCCTAACCCCCGCATCTTTTAAAATCTCGTCGACAACCATCTTGTCGCGGATGATCGGCAATAAGTTATTCAAAGTAGGGATCTTTAAAGAGCGCAGGTTCTGGGCTGACCAAACGCCCGGGCCGCCGACGTAATGCAGGATGATCGGCTCTTTGAAACCGGCCAGGACGAACCTGCCGTCGTCATCTAAGTAGAAGGCTGCTCTTGCGGTCACCACCTTAATTCCGTAAGGCAGTTCCATTATCTGCGCCCAGTCAGGGTGTACGAGAAATAGCTTTCCGCCTTTATATTTCTGGGCTCCGGCGAGGATAGACATGCGGTTGTCCGTGCGTATCCCCTTGCTGATAAGCGCAAGATGCACGCCCTTGGGCGCATCCACAGGGCCCTCGGGGATAAACGGCAGAGGAAAATCGTAGGATAATAGATTTAAAATGATGCGCAGACGGAAACCCTCGGTCGCTTCGTTTGTCATAAAGGAAAACATCGCCTGATCAGGATTCATGACTTGGTCAATAATGCCCTTGACGGTCTTTTCCGTCTCTTTATTCCAATCAGCCAACGCGCCTCTTATCTTTTCTTTTCCCGCATCGGATAGATCTGCCGCCTCCAAGATCAAGAGCAACTTTTCCATGATCGTGTCGGAGAAAGACAGCAAGGAGCGCATCTTCTTCCATAGTTTGGCGTCTTTTCTGTCTAAGCTCGCGATCAACGCCCGAATTGCCCCCATCCTCCGCGAAGTCTCTATTTCCAAAACCAGAAAAAGGTCTTCCCCGACGTCTTTAAAAAGCCCTTCCTTTCCGGAGACACGGACGATGTTATGCAGAATGACCTCCGGATACAAAGAAAAATCAACCGCATTGGCAAGGAAGTTTATTGACGAACCCTCTATCGGCGAGCTGACGGATGGGGCCGCATTCTTTAAGGCCCTGTGAACAGCTTTTTGCAGTCCTTCGGGCAGGTCGGTAAGGCGCTCTTTATCCATACCTTTTCTTACCGCAACAGCAAAATTCTTGACGGCTTCCTCAGTATTCCCCAATAATCCATAAGCGACGCCCATGCCGAAATAGCTTTGGACAAAGTCCGGCTCAAGTGCTATGGCCTGCAGGAAATACCCGATGGCATCCACAGGCCTGTCCAATTGCAGGAAAATACTTCCCGTGTTATTAAGGGCCAAATGCGAAGCCGGATCTACAGCTGCGGCTTTATTTAAATATTCAAGCGCCTTGTCCATATCGCCCATATCGTGATGGATGCTGCTCAAATTGATAAACGCCTCGGCATAATCACCGTCGAGTTTCGCGGCTTGAGAATAATATCTCACGGCTTTGTCCAGATCCCCCCTGGAAAGATAAGCGGTGGCGAAATTGAAGAGGACAGTGGCTAACAAAGCCTGATAATGACCGAAGTGAAAATACCGATACAGCTCTCTGACCTTCGGCTGAAAGGCCCGGCATTTAAGACTGAAGAAATCATCCTGCTTTTCTTTTCTTAAGTGCCAATAAGAACCAGAGCGGACGAAATACTCCCGCAAAGAAAATGCGGAGGTTATGCCGGGAGAAGAAAGCTCGATCACTATGACTATCTCCTGCTTCTGGGACCCGAGCGTGACATGGTCCTTAGCCAATAGGACATCCGCCTCGACCCCGAGCATCCGAAGAAGCAGATAACCGACGAGGCTTTCTAAGACACAGCCTTCGCCGATGAAAAGATGAAGCTGCTCCACATCTTTACCGCGGATATGACGCGGGTCCTGGCGAACCCTTTGAGCTAAATTAGCGAAATCTTCATCCAAGGGCGGAATAAGCATAGAGCCCATCTTGAGAAAATCTTCTTCTTTCCTGAGCGTCGCCTTACGCACCGGCTCCTCCAATACTTCAGCGACTTTTTCTAAATAAACAAAAGGATGCTGACCGGGTACGTTTCTGACATCTTCCAGGCGGTGCCTGAGGGCTTGCGCATCAATGCCTCTGGCCCGGACAAAAGAACCAAAGCTTTCTTCAATGTACGGGATGCTCCCTTGAGGATAATAGCCGCCGAGCACATCGCAGAAACCCGCAGGCAGAGCGTCGCCAATCGGCGAGCTGGAAAGACGAACAGCCTGGCCCTTACCCTCTGTCCATAAATCATAGGCGAGCTTGAAGCGCTCGTGCCAACGCTTGGCCGCAGTTTGCCTGAGCTCCAGGGCTTCAACGAGGAGCTTCTCTTTTTCCGCGCCCTCTCCTGCAGCGGCAAGGGCTTCTTTTTCATCCGCGGCCTGGTCCAGATTCACCGCATCGCGATCCATGGCAAAGTTGCGGCCGATGGTGCCGGCGATCCGGACGTTTCCTAAACCCGCCGCCTTAATCTTTTCCTCAAGCTGCCTGATATAAAAAATACCGTTCTGAGTCGGGATGCGCGTCATCACGTCGCGGCCGTCAAGAATAGGCCAGAGATTGACCCGGACATTTTCCGGCAAGCCGAGGCGTTTCGCCATCTCGATCAACCCCAGGAAGTAGCGGTTATCCGCATGGATGCCGCCTTCGGAACAAAGCCCCATCACGTGAATGTTGCGGCCTTCCTGAACCGCGCGCTGGAACACTGCGCGCAAAATTGAATTATCAAAAAATCTTCCATCCCCTATCTGATCGATAATCTGCTTATAAAGCGTTTCGATGATCATGCCGACGCCGATGGTGCGGTGGCCGTTATCCGAATCTCCCATCTGGTAATCAGGCAAACCGACCGCATCGCCATGCGCTTTTAAAGTCGTGAAAGGATATCTTGCGATAAGGTCCAGATACACCGGCGGCTGCGCAAGTTCGATCCCGTTCCATGCCTTGGCCTCGGGGTTATTAAACGGATTGATACCCCACCCGTCGCGGATCAAGAGGACCACCGGGCCTTGAATATCTTGCGGGACGTAATCTGCAAGCAAGCTCTCAGCCATCTCTACGGGCTTCGGCACACCTAAGATATCAAGGAGCGTCGGCGCGATATTGGAAAGCCCCATGCCTTTTTTGAGCCGCACCGCCTCTTTTTCCCCTAAACCGGCGATGACAAAAGGCACGGGATTGGTCGTGTGCTGGTCAAACGGGATAACGCCGTACTTGTCTGTCAAAGGCATTCCTTTATCATCAAGGACCACGACCTGCTCGATGTTGCCGTGGTCCGCAGTCTCGATGTAGACGCCGCCCTGAGCCAGGACCGCGTCCTTGATCCTGCCGGCGGCTTCGTCTCCGGCGAGGACCGCCAGGCGCGCGCGCTCCTGGTCGACCTTGATATTGTGGCCCTGGATGTCTACGGCCAAATTGACGACGATGAGCTTCTTCCGGCTGCGCGCTCTTATCTCCCCTAAGAACGCGAGCACGTTGTCCGCGATTTCTTTTGACTTCATCTCCGGCTTTTTGTCTTTGTCCGCCACGCCTTCGGACGGAACGATCGAAAGCTTGATGCCACGGCCGGTGTAATCCAGTTTTCTCTGGCCGGCGAAGAAATAGCTGATATGTTTGCCTTTGTCCGATTCGCCGAAATACCCCTGGATCACGCCCGCGCTCTCTAAAACCTCGATCACGCTCATGTAGGATGGCAGGCTGAACTTAGACTCGAAAACCGCCCGGATGCCGCGGCTTTCAAAATATTTTTTGTCATATGGGACAAAGGGAACATAGATAAGGCCGAGGTCTTTAACGTCGAACCTATTGCCGCTCTGGTTGAATTGTGAGTCGGTGAAAGCCATCATCGCGCCGAAAGAGCGGTCCGCGCGGTGATTGACCCAGATGACGATATCCCCCTGTTTTAACGTAGCGACGGGCCTGCTCATCCCCCTGATCCGGTAATTATAATAATCCGCATTGTTTTTATGGGCGCCCAGGAAATCCACCTTTATGCCAGGCTTAACCCTCTTGGCTTCGAGATTTGAGAAAAAGTCCTGCATCGCGCCGTTGTCTCTGTGCACCATGGCTAAGACCCTGTTTACGCCGCGATAGTCTAAATGCCTTAACGAAAGACGCATGATCTCTGTGGCCAGGCCCAAGCGCCTGGATTCCTTCAGGACAGCCATATAGTCGATCTCGCTGTGGTCAAAAAAACAATATCCGAGCATACGCCGGGCGGCCTCTGCAAAAACCAGATATCTATCCCGGCCTTCGCTTGAAAAGAAGTGGTATCTGAGTACAGCGTCATAAGCCTCGTGCCAGTTGCCTTCCGGGCCTTGAACACTGCGGTTGATCCCGGCGACCGCCTCATAGAAAATCTTCCTTTGCCTCTCGCTCTTTAAGGAACCCAGATGAACGATATCCACATCAACGCCGGCCAAGGGCGAACTGGTCGAATTATTTTCTTCGATATTATTGGCGGGCTTTTGCGTCAAAAGATCGCGGTACACCGTTATGAGCGCGTTCTCGCCGGAATCGATATCACCCTCCCTGCCTCCTTTGATCACGCGGATGATCCTGGCGCCGTTTTTGACATGCATGTTCGCAGCGGTGCAGGCAAGACTGCGCTTGGTGATCCTCACATACTCCTCAACAGGGAAGTTGGAGTGCTCGATGAACTGAGTGTAATCGCTCCAGGTCAATTGAGCCGGATTGACTTCGCGAGAAGCCAAAAATTCCCTGAATGTCATCTTGGGGCCTACCTTATAATCGAGGTAATTGATATCATCGGCCCCCTGCTTGACAGGCCTGAAGGTCGTAAGTAAATAAGCCTCAGGCGTCAAAATATCCTTGAACTGGCCGTAACCGTTCATGGGCGAATAGGTTCCCCGGGTCATCCCCTCGATTAAAGGCGTGGTGGAAATAAGCAAGGCGGTGGAGATCTTGGGGCCGAAACCTTTGAGACGGTAATCTTTCCTGACAGCAACGGCATAATGCAGCCAGACATTATCTTTCGCCCGGTTGCGCATCGTCTGCATGATCTTTAAAAGAGAGCCGGGGATCTCTTCGATGGACCCAGCAAACAAAGACACACACCAGAGCGAGGCGATGATCGCGGACGCTTCATTCCTTGCGACGAGATGGCCGCCCTTGTTATTGGCCAACATCTCCCCGGCCTGCGGCAAAGTTATGTCAAAATTACCTTGCCACGCTTCATTGTGGATAGGAACGATCGTCTCCAGCTCGGGTTCTTCTAAAGGCGCGATCCTAATCGTCAAAGCCTCTTCCTTGCTGTCCAGCGCCACTTCTTTGTCGATCACAGGCAAAGATCCAGAGGCATCATCGATGGGTGAGCTGGAGCCGGTTTCGCGGGATCCTTTGGAAGCCGCGCGTGCCGCAGGGAACATAGGCTTGATAAACGCTTCGCCTTCCGATTTTTCTGAGCGCTCCACCATGGCAAGAAAGCCTTCAACGTCAAAATAATGAATATTACCGAGATACCGGCGGCCGATCTTCTCCCATAAGAACCTGCGGATCTCTTGAAGCCTTTCCTGAGAATCGATGAACAAAAACGATTTGCCCTTTGCCAGATATTTATGCAGCTTCATCTCGTCAAATTCCGTGGAGCGAATCCTGAAAAACTCCAGCTTTGCGGCTTTGGGCTTTCTCAAATTCTGATTTTGGTACAGCAGGACTTCTTCGGCGACCCTATAGAGATTTTCTTTCAAAATCCTTAACCCTGTCCCGTTGAGGCCTTTTTCCTGGCTCGATGAATAAAAAAGGCTCAAGCGGACTTTGTGGGCGATATTCCTGAGCTTCCTGAAATTCTTAAAACTGTGCTCCATGCCTGTAAGCGCCCACATGCTGTAACCAAATCCTATAAAGAGAGGCAGTATGGTAAGAGGCCTCGGAATCCTGGCAAAAGACACATCCGGATAACGGCGGCTATAAACAAAAGCCACGGCGATGCGGCTGATCCCTGTCATGTGAATGACTAAAACACCCACTACGGCGCCAAGCACAGGGTACCCCGCCAACCCGCCGACAAGGAAAGGCACAAGGCCGGCGTATTTGGCCATGCCAAATGCAGTCTCGATAAAGATAGAGATCTTTTTCACTTCGCCGTAGGCGTGCTGCTGTCGTTCCGGGAGTCTTTTTAACTGAAAATCGATAAATTTAAAAAGGCTTTCTTTCTGCGGAACGCCGTTATTTTCAACAGGCGAAGAAGCTATCTCATCGGACAGAACAGACCCGAGCTCTTCACGGCCAAAAACCCTCAAAGCCTCTTTTCCTGCGTCAAGGCCTTGTCCCTGATTGATAGAGGCGTTTTCAGCGACATATTTAATGACCCTGCCGAGCTTCCTGGAACCCAACTTTTTTAAACTCTTGATGATCAAGGCGCGGCTCGCCTCATCGATGCGCCAAGGTAAAGCGCTTTCCTTCACCGCGCGGTAAGCCACAATCAGATTGTAGATAAGCTCGTAATTCCCAAGAAGGCCATTGTCCACAGCGAGCCTCAGGACATGATTTTTAATGTCTTCCTCGGATCGTCTGTCAATCGCATAAAATTCAAAGCCCTCTCTTGTCAAAACAACAAGATTCCATTTGAGGAAAATATTGGGCCTCAGATCAGAGAGCGCATTTTCTGCATCTGCTTCCGGATGCTTGGCAGCGCGGTTAACCATGCCGTAAAGCGACACGGTTGATTCCGGATTCACATAAAGAGTCTTTTCAACGCCGTTTTCAAGGATAGGTATCGTCATCCAGAATTCCGCAGGATTGCCGTTGGAGGCCGCATAGATATTGACCTCATAATAGAACTGGCCGCATCTGGGAAGGCCCAAAAAGAGATAGACGATGTCTGACCCGCCAATATAGATCCTCTTGTATTCTTGTTTTTTGGATTTTAGCTCGGCGGACAAGCGCTCGTAGACCTCTTTGTAGAAAGGAACACACGGAACACCCGCTGCCTCGGCATCCTGCCAGCGGATTATCTTGAGCGGCTCGCGGTAAAGGCCGACATACCGCGCTACCACCAGCTGCAGCGAAGGCCGCAACGACGTAAACCGCTCCCGTTCCAAGAGCCGAGAGACCGGAGACGACGAAGCGCCGTAATTCCACGATTTTTTTACGGCCTCAATGACCATAGGGACGGCTTGAGAAAAATTAAAGTTCATAACCGCTGCGGCCAGGTCCTTTTCAGATGCTACGCGGCCTCCAAATTCCTGAATAAACATCTCATAACCGTCCAAGAGGATCTCAGAGACCTCAATATCGCTCAGCCCGTTTACAAAACCGGCGAGCACGATCACATGCAGCCACTCGCTGAGCACCTTACCTATATCATGGTCAAGATGCTGGGGCCGCACAGGCGTCAGATGTTCAAGATCAAGGATATTGCCGCTTAAGCGGATCGCGGACAAGAGCGACGTATGCACATAGCCGCCTTTCAAGAAACGCGCCAGGGTCAAGATGCTGAAAAGGCCGGATTTTCTGATCTTCAGGTAAGTTATTGCAGGAGATTTCTCATGCAGATAAGCAAAATCTTCCTTTAAGGCAATGAAGGCGATGGCCCATTTCTCTTGGGAAAGCTTGATATCGGCGGATAAACCGGGCAGATCGCCTTCGAACACATAAGCCTCGCCCGGCCTGACAGACTGCAAAAGAAGCGGGCCGTTAGGCTGTATTTTCAAAGCCTCAGTCATGAGCCGGGCTTCTAACTCTAAGTCTTCCTTGGTCTGGCCCTCTGCGGCAAATTTGACGGCGATGACTTTATTCTGATCCAGCTCGATCACGGCGATGCGGCCGAACCATCGGACTTCGCGGCCATGAAAATCAGATAAAGGATAATGCAGCTTCACCGGCGAGCTGGAGGCCTCTTTAACGCTAGTCGCAACCTCTTCACTTTTCTTCGTTGACCAGATACGCACGATCTTCTGCGTGCCGGAAACAGGCACCAGGCCGCGGACAAACGAACCGACGATCTCCTCGGCGGCGCCGGACTTCACCTCAGCCTCGACTCGGTCGATCTGAAGGAACGCTTTATCTTGTGAGCGTATCTCGAAATCTCTGGCAAAAAATGCCACCAGTGAATGCCCACGCCCCGAAGTCTTCTGCGTATGATCGACGGCATCGCCGTTCTGAACATCCTCGGTTTGGCCTAAAGCAAAAAACTTCTCGATGTCATAGCCGGATCCGTTATCGAGAGCGATCGCCTCAAATACAAGGCCGGCCTTCTCGTCCTTAACGCGCCTGAGGAGAAAGATCCCAAGGCCCTTGCTGACGTGCTTGCGGATATCGCCGATGAGCTCTGTTAAGCTCAGCTCCACCTTGAATATGTCCTCTTCGTCAAAGTCGTTCTTAAAGCCGAATCTCTGCGCAAAGAAGATATTGCCCTCTTCGTCCGAACCCATGAAATCAATGAGCGCGCCTTCGGCGTTCTTAACGCCCCACTCTTCTTTGAGATCTTCAGAAGCCTCCCTGCCGAAAACAGGGAAAACAAAGAATCCATATTCCTTCTCAAGGATCTTTTGGGCCTCAACGAACTGCTTCCTGTCAAGGCGCCTTAAAGCCTCCCAAAGAAGCTCGACATGCAACTTGGCCGCCAATTCCCGGACGACCTCAGCGGTCTTTCCGCGATAGGTGGGCTTCAGGATATTTAAGTAAGCCAGCGCCTCCTGCGCCGAGATCTTGCTTCTCCTGAATTCCTCAACAATCTCCCGGACGATCTCATTAGCTTCTTTGAAGCTGATGTCTTGTGTTATGCCGTAGAGACCATCAAGCAATGCTCGAATGAAGATGCGTTGCTGATGCCTTAAGGGTTCTACCGGCGAAGAGGCCTGACCGGGCCTGGGCACAGACTTAAGCAATTTGACATCCGCATCGACGACGTTCTCAAGTCCGCGGAATTTTGACTCGAGGGCCGCGTTCGTGAACGGCTCCGTGTCCTTCGTGTCTTCGATCTGGAACCTGAGCACAATCAACCCAGCTTCATTCTCCTGTTCCATCTTCTCGATATTCAAGCTGTACTGATGCAGGATATGGGTGACCTCATACCAGAGCCCTTCCCTGTCGAGGGCGCGAATCACGACCGCCCGCCTGATCCTTGTCGTCAAATAATTAGACAATTCCGAAGGTTCGATAAGACCTGCACCTAAGGCCGCATAGAGCTCGTAGATATCCTCAAGATGTTTGGAAGATATAAAATAAATAAGCTTCTTATTGAATAATTCCGTCTTTTCGGCCTTTGCCAGCGGAGCAACGATCTCCCTCCCCTTTTTCTCCAATGCGCTCATCGCATTCTCACGCAGCTCCCTGATAAGAAGCTTGGCGCGGAGCGTTTTTGCGCTCCTTTCGATTTCGTGGCTCGGGTTGAAGGCGGCGCCCTTGGCTCTCAAGGCCACTGTGGCGAGCGTCTGCAGATTCGCCGTTTCGCTCAGAGGCTGTTTGGCCATAACAGCCTCTAATCCAACATAAACAGAATTAAGACGATTGACCTCGAAGTATGCGGCGAGATCCGCCGGAACAGAGCCAGCAGGAAGCCGAACAACCTGAAGATCCGCCTGTCTAACGGCTTTTTGTGATACAACTGACCATATCTTCTCTCTTAAAGTTCCGCGGCCGTAGCCTAAATAAATAACAAAGATATCGCCGGCAATAAGGTCATAAAGAAGCCTGAAATTCTCGGTGAAGTCCGATGAAAAAACGATATTATCCGCGATAAAGTTCTGGCGCACATACGCATCCGGCATCAAAGATTTTATATCCACGGTGAAGACTCCGCCCTCTTCTCTGAGCGCTTTGCCGAGCTTGGCGATCCAATGGGGCGTCGCGGCTTTTAATGTCGTCTCATCGATAATGCCGAATTCAGAAAGAGCGAAATCCCTAGAGGAGATCAGGACGAGCTCACAGGGGATCTTATCGCGATAGAGGAAGTTGAATTTGGTGCGGTCGAAGCCTTTTTTGATATTCACAAATGCGCCGACGCCGATCAGGAAGTGCTGGGAAATCCACGGTTCGAAGAAATTAAGGACCGCGGCTATATTATCAGACACCACCCTTAGCCCGATAATATCTTTTAGGGCAAGGACCGAATCATACTCTGCCCTGCGCCCGGATTGGATCTTTTCCCAGATGCTGTAACGGCTCTTGACGCGCGCGTGGACGTATTTAAAAGAAATACCGGCCTCGCGAAGTTCCCGGGCGATCTTGACCCTTAAATTCTCCACCTCGCGCTCGATATCCTCATAAGAAACACCGAAGATCGCCTCCAGCTCCTCATCAATGCGCCTGTACTCTTCGGGATAAAGGATGCGGAAAGCTTCGTTCCTCAAGTCCGAGGCGATATTCGTCGCGTTCAGGCGTTCTGCTAAAGGCGCATAAATAAAGCTCAGGCGCTGATACTGGTTCAACTTTTCTTCTTTTGTCGGCGAAACAGGCAAGGCCTCCAGGACTTCGGAGAAAATAAGCAATAACGTCGGAGCGTCCTGCGCAAACTGAACAATGCCGTTCATCATGTTTTGGATCGTGAAACGGCCTTTGAGGCCGATGACCTCCCGATCATTCAAGAACGGGATCTCGAAGACTTTGGCTGTTTTCTCGATCATCGCGCGGATTTCTGCTATAAAACCTTCTGAAATGCGGTCCAACTGCTGGATGCCTCGTTTTTTCGAAAATAAATCTTTGAGCTCCTGCGTGGAAAGCTTATGAAGGAGCACTGCGGCGATAGGCGCTTCACTGCCGGCCCAACGGGCCACATTCTTGGCGACAAACAAAGCATGCTCGATGTATTTCTGGCCTGCAGCAAAACTCTTTGAGCCATACTTATTTTTCGCAGCCTCATAGAGGTCGCGGATCAGGCGCTCATTTCCCTGAGGATTATTTTCTTTAAATAACCGAATAACCTCTTCCAAGATCTGCTGATCATCCTTAGCCACAGCCTGGCCGAGGTCTCTTGCCGCAACCAGGATCGTATCAATATATTCAACGGCTTGGCCGCAGACCTCTTCGACTTTCTTGTCCGCGCCGCTTTCCACGTCAAAGGTATAGATCCTCTTGATGTTCAGGAAGAGGGCGACAAGATCCTCTCTTTTAGTCATCGTGTCGAGCTGCTCGATCTCTTCGGCGGGCAAGCCCAACCTTCTGGCTCGAATCTCTGCAGGCGCGTTTAAAACAATATTGATGTATTTGTCGTTTGAAGACGGCTCTGTGGACCTGATGATAACGCCGTTATACTCCTGAGTGTCCTTGGTCCGAGCTGCCAAAGCTTTAATAAATGATTCCAGGACCGTCTGCACCGACGGATAAGAAGACAGCCTGTGGAGCCAGGCGGTGTTCTCTTTGTTGTTATCGATCGCCGCATAAATCTTGTCGCGCAAAGCCGAGCCTGTGCGGTCCTGTGTCGTGATATCAACGCCGTCCACACGGATAGGTTCGACTGTGAAATCGATCCTTTTTTCTTTTAAAAATTTCTCGGCATAACGCGCTATTGCTTCCTGATCGTTCAAATCTATGCCAAGCGCCTCTTTCTCCTCTAAAAGTTTATAGATCCATGCCCTCATCAGAAAGCCGCCGCTCACATAACGAAGGCCTATCCGCGACGCCAGCCAGCGCGCAACGACCCGGCGGCCGGAACCCCTTAAGCCGCTGATCGCCACGATGATCGGCGTGTTCAAAACCGGCCGCTTGATCGCCTTGAGCGTCGCATCCACCGGCAGGATAAAGGCAGCGACGCCCCCCTGGTCGGATTTGATCGCCATCGTCATGCTGCCGCCGACAGATTCGATAAGGCCTTTAAAAAACAGCATGCCTTGCAGATCAGCGGATTCCGCGCCTGCGCGGTAATCCCTGACAACAACCTTCAATCCCCCATTATTTGTCAGCGACGCTGTCACAAGGATCTTGGTGATCCCGCTGCGCGCGATCGCCTGGGAGAGCAAACCTTCAAGCCCGATCCTCAGGATATTCCCATAAGTCAGGACAGGTCCGAGATTCGCTATCTCCTCGGAAAACTCAGACGCAAACTCTATTTTGCCTGCGTGGGCGGCCTGGGTTGCGCCGACCACTTCCTTAATAAATGCGGTCACCTGGACCGCTTCCATAAACTTACTGACAGGGGAGCTCGAAGCTGTTGGCGAATGCGTGGACTTTGGCGCGGATGAAAGAGGCCATCTCGACGCTGACCTCCATCCATGCGCCTGCTGTTGTCTTGCCTGCGACGCTGCCGTTGGCTGGAACAAAGAAGTTGTATTCGTGCGACCATTCAGGATACTTGGCAAAAGCGAAAACCCCTCCGACCGCTGGCGCAATCCTGACCAAATCAAGTTCGTGCAAACTGAACATGACGCCACCTCCTGTTGGTTATGAAAACCGGTTAATGGTGAGCTCGATCTATTTTCAAAACCCAGATAGGGATATTCGATCCACTCGTGGCCCACCGCCTGAAACTCCAGCGCGCGGTAAGGCTTAATCTGGATATCCGCCGCGGGAATAAAAGAGTAGGTGTAGCGGGCCAATAGCTCATATTGCGTGTCATCCTGGATAAATTTAGCGGGAAGGGTCCCGATCTTCGTGTGTTC
>JAGVGA010000079.1 GCA_020057345.1 Candidatus Omnitrophota bacterium
AGGGATTGCATTTTAGCTGTAGCGACACGCTCTTTGGAGCGTAACAGCGAAAATGCAAACCGCAGCAGACGGCAAAAAATACCGTGCGCAAAGAAGCTTTCAGTGCTTTTGCGTAAGTCAATATTATGAATATCCTGCAGGTTGTGCCTCAATTGAATGTCGGCGGGGTCGAGACAGGGACCGTGGATCTGGCGAAATATCTTGCAGAGAACGGCCATAAGTGCGTGGTTGTTTCCGCCGGCGGCGATCTGGTCCGCGAGCTTGAGGCGTGCGGCATCAGGCATTACACGCTCCCTGTGCAGAGCAAGGTTTTTTGGGTGATGTTTAAAGCGGCCAAACAGCTCGCCGCGATCATTAAAAAAGAAGAGATCGAGATTGTGCACGGCCGTTCGCGCGTTCCGGCGTGGGTGGGTTTTATGGCGTGCCGCCGCACAGGCACGCAGTTCATCACGACTGCGCACGGCCACTACACCCGCCACATCTTCAGCTACATGATGGGTTGGGGCAAGTACACGATCGTTCCGAGTTCGGTTATCGGCAAGCACATGATGGAAGATTTCGGCGTGCCGCTGGAGAATATCCGCCTTATCCCAAGAAGCGTGGATTTAAAGAGGTATCCCTTTATGCCTAGAGCCCCTAAGCAGAAAAAAGAGTGCAGGATCGTCGTGGTTGGCCGCATCGCGCCCATCAAAGGCCAGGTTTATTTTTTGAAGGCTATGGCCAAGGTGCTGCGGTCTATGCCTTCAGTCAAGGCGTGGATCATCGGCGGAATCTCTCCCGGCAAAGACAGCTATATGGAAGAGCTTGAGGTCTGGACGCGGCGCTTAGGGCTATCGAGCGCAGTTGAGTTTTTAGGCAACCGCAGGGACATCCCGCAGCTCTTGTCTCAGGCGGATGTCCTGGTGATGCCGTCGATCGCCGAGGAGGCTTTTGGACGCGTCATCGTCGAGGCCCAGGCGAGCGGGGTGCCTGTGGTGGCGACGAAAGTCGGCGGCGTGGTGGAGATCATCGATGACAATGAAGACGGCCTTCTGGTGCATCCGAAAGACCACGAAGGCCTGGCAGAGGCGGTTTTAAAGGTCTTGCGCTCTTCGGAGCTCGCCTCCAGGCTTTCCGAAAACGGCAGAAAAAAAGTCGAAGAGAAATTCACTTTGGAGAAGATGGCTCAAGACACGCTTAAGGTTTACCTGGAGGCGCTTTCACTGCCGCGCATCCTGGTTATCAAGATCAGCGCCATCGGCGATGCGATTTTGTCCATCCCTTCTTTTGAGGCGCTCAAGAAAAAATTCCCGTCGTCAAAAATAGTCTGTCTCGTCGGTAAAGAGGCGAGGGATGTTTTTCAGAGGTGTCCGTATATCGACGAGCTCATCGTCTGCGATCTTCGCGGCAAAGACCGCGGGGGACGGGGGCTCGCGCGTCTTTCCAAGAAGCTCATGCGCCGCAGGTTTGACTGGGTCATCGATCTTCAGAATTCAAGAATAAGCCATTTTTTAAGTTATGCGACCTTGGCCGCCAGGCGCTATGGTTATCAGAACGGCAAGTGGAGCTTTTTTTTAAACCGTACGGTTAAGGACACAGGCCAGGCGCTTGCGCCTGTGGCGCATCAATTCAGGACGCTGGGGATGCTGGATATCGTTTTTGGCCAAGAAAGGCTTCAGCTGTGGCCTTCCGCCGAGGACAGGGAATTCGCGAAAATTTTTCTGGAGCAATATTGGCTTGGAAAAGAAAAACTGATCGGCATCAATATCGGCGCAAGCCCCCGCTGGCAGACAAAACAGTGGCTTTCTAAAAACTACGCAACGCTTTGCGATAAGCTCGCCAAAAAAGACTACCGCGTGCTTCTGACAGGGAGCGCTTACGATGCTTCTTTTGCCAAGACGGTCTTAAAAGAGGTGAAGACCAGGCCGGTCTGCGCCGTGGCGCAGACCACCCTGATGCAGCTGGCGTGTTTGATCGAAAAATGCGATGTTTTTGTGACGTCGGATTCTGCGCCTATGCATCTGGCAGCGGCCATGCATACGCCTTTTGTGGCGCTTTTCGGCCCGACAGATCCTGCGCGGCATCTTCCGCCGGCAGACCGATGTCTGGCGCTGCAAAAAGGGTGCGCTCCGTGTTACAAGGACCACTGCAAAAAGAAGGAGCACGTGTGCATGCAGGAAATAAGTGTGGACGATGTGCTGGGCGCGATCGAACGGCTCCTGGCGCAAGAGGCGGGTCAGCGGGCATGAAGATCTTATTATTGGCGAACCATTTGAATTATGGGGGTATCAGCGCCTATTGCCTTGGTTTGGCCAAGACCCTCGCTAAAAAAGAGGGGATGGAAGTCTTTCTCGGCTCGCGCGGAGGAGACCTGGCAAAAGAGGCGGCAGAGATCGGGGCTCAGGTCATCCGCCTTCCCTTGACGACCAAGTGCGAGGTGAGCCCGAAAGTCTTTTGGGCGGCGGCCCAGCTGATCCCTTTTGTCCAGCGCCAGAAGATCGACGTTCTCCATGCGAATACCCGCGTGACGCAGGTCCTTTCCAGCCTGGTCTCTCTGCGGACAGGCGTGCCTTACATCTCTACCTGCCACGGTTATTTCAAAATGCGCCTGAGCCGGAGGCTTTTCCCCTGTTGGGGAAAAAAAGTGATCGCGATCAGCGACCAGGTGCGTGAGCACCTCATCTATGATTTCGAGGTGGACTCTAGCCGGGTCGAATTGATCTATAACGGCGTGGAAATAGAAAGGTTTGGTTCTCATCAAAGAGAAGAGATCGATGCCGAGATAAGAAGGATCGGGGCTGACCCGACAAAAAAGATCATCGGGCACATCGGCAGGCTTTCTTCGATCAAAGGCCAGAAATTTCTGGTCTTGGCAGCCGAGGAGCTGCTGCAAAAGAGACAGGATGTTCAGTTTTTGATCATCGGTGACGGCGAAGAGAAGAAGAACCTCGAGGCTCTTATCCGGCAAAAGGGGCTCGAAGGAAAAGTCCTGATGCGGCCGTCTGTCAAAGATACGGCCCTCGCCTTAGCGGCCATGGATATTTTTGTCATGCCATCCATACAGGAAGGGCTTGGGCTTTCTATTCTGGAGGCGCAGGCCCAAGGCGTGCCTGTGGTCGCTTCCCGCGTGGGCGGCATCCCGACGGTCGTTGAAGACAGGCGCACCGGCCTTTTGTGCCCGGCGCAGGACAAGGGCGCGCTGGCGTCAAGCATCCTTGAGCTTCTTCGAGATGCGGCCTTAAGGCGATCGCTCATCCAGGCAGCCCAGGCGCACGTCAAAGAGAGATTTTCCGTGACTTTGATGGCTGAAAAAACATACGAGGTTTACAAATCAGTGGTTCGATGAAAATTTTTAAAAGAATAATTTTTTATTTTTTTGTTTTTTATATTGCCGCCGGTATATTGTGGTTAGGCCATATTTTTTTAGGCGAGCGCAATCCGGTGATCCTGATGTATCATAGCGTCGGCGAAGACTTTATGAAAGAAAAGACCTTAAATGTTTCTGTGGCTGTTTTTGAAAAACAGATGAAGTTTTTGTATGACCATAAGTACCGGGTGATACCGCTTATGGAGCTCGTCCGAATGCTTGAAGAGAAGAAAAAGGTTCCGGCCAAGACAATCGTTTTGACTTTTGACGACGGGTATGAGAATAATTATACCAAGGCTTATCCGATCTTGAAGAAATACGGCTTGCCGGCGGCTATCTTCGTGATATCGGATTATCTTGGCAGAGAGGAAGATATGTACGGCAACAGGATAAAGTTCATGACGCCTGAGATGGCCCGCGCGATGTCCGATTCGGGGCTCATCAGCATCCAGAGCCATACCAAGCGGCATTTATTTCTTCCAAACGTCAAAGATCCTCTGGTGCTTCGTGATGAGATCGCAGGTTCCAAGCAGGACTTAGAGCGTTTCCTGGAGAAACCGGTTGAGGTGCTTTGTTATCCTATCGGAGGATACACACCTGAGATCAAAAAAATGGCGAGGCAGGCCGGATACAAAGCGGCAGTGACCACTTTTCCTAAAAGAAAATGTCTTTCTTTCAAAGATCTCTACGCGCTTAAAAGGATCAAAATAACCGAGAACGGGGCGAACTCATTTGTCTTTTTTATCGAAACGAGCGGCTATTATCTGCGCATGAGAGAGGCGAGCCGGTGAAGAGAGAGTCCAAAGGGGCTTATGATTTTTCCGCCAAAGACAGGATTCTGGTCTTTGAGGTTAACTGGCTGGGCGATGTCCTTTTTTCGACTCCGGCGATCCGGGCGATCCGCAAAAAACATCCTGGAGCGTATATCGCTGCCCTGGTCGTTTCCCGCTGCCGGGCCGTTCTTTTGGGGAATAATTATCTGGATGAAGTGATGGTCTTGGATGAAGAGGGCCGGCACCGCGGCTTTAAAGGAAAGCTCAGGCTCATCCGGGATTTAAGGGTCCGCAGGTTTTCTATCGCCTATCTTTTTAAAAGCTCGCTGACGCGCACGCTGTGCGTTTTTCTCGCCGGTATCAGGCAGCGGATCGGCTACAGGGGGAGGAAGGGCGAGCTCTTTTTGACCGAAAAAGTCGCTCTGCCCGAAGAGGATATGCATCGCGCGGATTCCTATTATTTTCTGGCGGTCAAGACCAGGATCCCGGACAGCGACCGGTATTATGATTTTTTCGTCTCATCGGATGACCGCAGCACTATCGAAGATTTCCTTAAAAAGAACGATCTCGACCAGGGGAAAAAAATGGTCGTGCTCCACGTCGGAGGCAACTGGGACCTAAAGCTCTGGCCCAAAGAGAATTTCGCTAAGCTCATCGATATCTTCGTTGAAACGTACAAGGTGGATGTGGTGATCACCGGGTCTTTTATGGATTATCCTTTGGCTAAGGAGATCGCCGCGATGGCTAGCGCTAAGCCTTTCATCGCCTGCGGCCTGACGACCTTAAAACAGGCGGGTGTTCTTTTTCAGAGGAGCGAGCTCGTCATCTCCGCGGATTCGGGGCCGCTGCACATCGCGCTCGCCATGCAGGCGCGCACCGTGGCCCTGTTCGGTCCGACGTCGCCTGACGTGACCGGGCCGTTCGGCAAGGGCGATTTTTCCATCGTGCGCAACAAAGAGATCGCATGCGTGATCCCGTGCTACAATTTAGAGTGCAAAAACAATGTCTGCATGAATTCCATCACCCCAGAGCATGTGGTCGAGGAAATAGAGAAGCGAGGATGGCTCAAGAAACCTTGATGGTAAAGAAGATCCTTTATATCACGATGAGCAACTTGGGCGATGCGCTGATGGGATTGCCGGCATTTGATTTTTTGAGGCGCATGTGCCCTCAGGCGAAGATCGTTGTGGTCGCGGCCCCGCGCACCAAATGTGTTTTTGAAAATCATCCGGAGGTGGACCGGCTCGTCATTTTTGACAAGGCCGCGCCGCTCGGTGCAAAGATCGCTCTTTTTTTTAAGCTTCGCAAGGAATCGTTCGATATCATCATCGACCTGAAAGACACGTTTTATCGCTGGGGCCTGAAAGCCAGGCACAAGAATCCCGCCTGGGTCCGTTATCCGGCGTGGTGCGTGCACTCAAGCGAGAAGCATCTCTATAAAGCCGTTGTTGCGCTCAAAGGCCCGGACGTCGAAGAAGACGAATTCAGGGAATACAACTCGCGCCGCAATCCGTCTTTTATCAGCCTTAAGGACAACGCCTTCATCGGGAAGCTTTTGGTTGAGAGCGGGATTAAGCGCGACGAGGAAGTCGTTCTTGTCGTTCCCGGAGCCCGCAGCGATTTGAAAAAATGGCCTGCTCAAGGGTATGCAGAGGTCGTCAAGACCATCCGCAAGACCTATGGCCTGTCCGTGGTCCTTGTCGGCGATAAGGATGATCAACCGCTTATCCGTCAGATCATCCAAGAGTCAGGAGAGGTGGTGATCGATCTTTCCGGAAGGATGACATTCGGCCAGCTCAGCGCCCTGGTGTTGCGTTCCAAGGTCGTTATCTGCAATGACAGCGGCGTGCTTCATACGGCGAGCTACCTGGAGAAGCCCGTGATCGGCATTTACGGGCCGTCGGATTACAGGGAATACGGGCCCTGGTCTAAGCGCGGCCTTGTTGTGCGCAAAGATATTTTATGTTCGCCCTGCGAAAAGGCGCATTGCCGCAATCAAACGCGGCAGTGCATCACGACCGTGCGGCCTTATGACGTGATGCTCGCGCTGCGCCTGATCCTGGAAGGAGACGAGGCCCGCGTGCGCGAAAATCGTTTCCGCCGCATCCTGCTCGTGCGCACGGACCGCATCGGCGACGTCCTGATCTCAACGCCGGTGATCAAGGCCATCCGTGACCACTATCCGACGAGCTACATCGCGATGATGGTTTCATCCTACACCCGGGAGCTCGTCGAGGGGAATCCCTACCTTGACCGCGTCATCGTTTTTGACAAAGACAGGCATAACAGTTTATTTTCGACCTGGAACTTCAGTCAGCGATTGAAAAAAGAAGGTTTTGATACCGCGATTATATTATATCCGACGGTACGCACCCATCTTCTCTGTTTCCTTGCCGGGATCAAAGAGCGCATCGGGTATGACTGGCGGGCGCCGTATCTTTTGACTACGGTCATCCCGCATAAGAAACAGGAAGGCCTCAAGCACGAATTGGAATACAATTTCGATCTATTGAAACCGCTTGGGATCAGCGAGATCCAGCCCGAACTCCATCTGAACTTAAAAGAGAGCGCCGAGCGTTCGGTCGAAGGGCTTTTAGGCAGTTTAGGGGTGAGCAGTCGTGATCGGTTGGTCGCGATAAGCCCTGCGGCGAGCTGTGTCTCTAGGCTTTGGTCCGCCAGGAAGTTCGCTGAAGTCATTGATTGTTTGTCCGCGTTTTTCCGCGTCAAAGTCTTGCTCGTGGCAGACAGCCAACACCGCCCTATTGTCGAGGAGGTGGTCCGGTCAGCGCGTTCGAAGCCCATTGACCTCTCCGGCCGGCTCAGTCTGAGCGAGCTCGCCAGTCTTTTTAAGAGATGCGCGCTGGTTATCTCCAATGATTCCGGGCCCGTGCATGTCGCCGTCGCTGTCAAGACGCCGGTGATCTCCATTTTCGGCAGGAACCAGCCCGGTTTGGGGCCTCTGCGCTGGGGGCCGCTTGGGAGATCAGACGTCGTTGTTTATAAAAAGACAGATTGTGACCCCTGTTTGGCCCATGATTGTCAGAGCCGTTTCAAATGCCTGGAGGCGATCACGTCTGATGAGGTCTTTGCGCACGCGCGACGGATTTTGCAGGAGGTTTTGGTCCCCCAAAAATAAAGGTGGAGTCCGAGCCCCTTTTTTATTAAAATAGTAAGAAGTCAACCCGAAAATAACCAAGGAGGAGAAGATGAAAGAGATGAAAGTGAGCGCCACCGTAGGTCTGGCCGTAACGCTTTTGGCTGTGATCACGGCTATCAGTTTCAGCTTTGCCACGCTGGCTTATCAGCGCGAAGTGGTGAAACTCAGGAAGGTGAACGCGGAATACTTAAAGATCGTGCAGGAGTATAAGGTGGTTCTTGAGAATATCAAGGGCCAGATCTCTTCCGTCGGAATAACGGCGAAGTAACAAGAAGGAGAGAGGAATGATGAAGTCCTTCGTTGTATTTCTTTTGGTCGTATTGGCTCTGTTGGCGGTGGCCGCTTTTTCGTACCGCGCGGGCGCGGCAAAGTACCAGTCGCAGATCAGCGCGCTCAAAGGCGAGGTCGCGATCACCAAGAGCCAGGCAGACAGGTACGCGGGTTTACTGAAGACGATCCGGGAGACGGCATCTTCGGCGATGGCGACAGAAAAGACCCAGTAACCGGAACAGCGAGGTGAGGATGAAACGACTTTTAGGCTTAGTGGCTGTGCTGCTTTTTTTCGGCGGTTGTGCTCAGATGTGCGAATTCGGACAGGCGGACAGCGCTTCAGGGTTGAAGTGCTACCGCGTTTTTTCCAAGGCCGAAGTGGGCATGACCTCAAAAGAGGTTGAAGCGCGTATCGGCGCGCCCCAAGCGAGACATATAGATGTGGCCTACCAGGGCAAGACATATAACGAGGTCTGGGTCTATAGCACCACTTCTTCCACAGTGTTATATTTCAAGAACGGCATTCTCGTGCATAAGGAATATCAGCAGTAAGGCCGGGTTTTTGCGTTATTCTTAGAAGGCCGGCGATAATGTGTTGACGTCTTCTTTTGGCATTGTTATAATTTTGGTTCGAATAAAAAGGTAACCGATGGACCTGTCTAAACTTAAAACATATTCGATCAAGAAAAGAAAGAATGTCGTGAACAGGGCCCTTTTTGCTGTGCCTCTGAAACGCGGCAGGTCATTCCGCGCATTTTTCGATTCCCTTCCGGCTATTTTGAAAGCCAAAGAGCTCAAAGAAGTCGTGGAGGCGATCGTCTTGGCCCGCAAGAAGGGAAAGCCCGTGATGTTCTTGATGGGCGCCCATGTGATCAAATGCGGCCTGTCGCCCATTGTTATTCAGCTGATCGAAAAGGGGATCGTCACATCCGCGGCATTAAACGGCGCCGGCATCATCCATGATTTTGAGATCGCGTACTGCGGGGCGACTTCCGAGGACGTGGCCGCGACTTTGGATGATGGGAGCTTTGGTATGGTCCGCGAAACAGCCGAATTCATCAACTCCGCCTTAAAAGAGGGCGTCCCGGAGGGCAGGGGTTTCGGCGAGTCGATAGGCCTGAAGGTCCGGCGCGAAAAACTGAAATATAGGGATTTAAGCCTCGCTTACGCGTGCATAAAGAAAAGGATCCCGCTGACCGTCCATGTCGCGCTCGGCACGGACATTATCCATCAGCATCCGTCGTGCAGCGGCGCGGATACGGGAGAGGCGTCTTTAAGGGATTTCAGGAAGTTCACCGAAGAGGTCAGCCGGATCGATAACGGCGGCGTGGTGGTGAATATCGGTTCAGCGGTTATCCTGCCGGAAGTGTTTTTAAAGGCCTTAAGCGTGGCGCGCAATTTGACGAAGAGCGTAAAAAATTTCACGACGGTCAATTTTGATATGAACTTTCATTATCGGCCCCAGCAGAATATCGTGACGCGGCCTGTGCAGGGGTCGGGCCGCGGGTATTATATCGTCGGTCACCATGAGATCATGCTGCCTTTGCTCGCCCAGGCCGTGATCGAAAGGCAGAGGTCATGAGCATGAAAAAAGAAGCGGTTAAAAAGGTCCTGGCGAAATTCGCCCGGGCGAAGATTCTTGTCATCGGCGATCTTATTTTAGACGAGTTTGTCTGGGGAAAGGCCGAGCGCATTTCGCCGGAAGCGCCTGTGCCCGTGGTCTGGGCAGGGTCCCAGTCGTATATGCCCGGCGGCGCGTCGAACGTCGCCAATAACATCGCTTCTTTAGGCGCTCAGGTCTCTCTCTGCGGCGTTATCGGAGAAGATAAGAATGCCGAAATCCTCTGCGACCAGCTTCGTAAGAACAGGATTAACTGTGACGGCATCGTTGCGGACGCGACACGGCCGACCACGCTTAAGACCCGCATCATCGCCAGCCACCAGCAGGTCGTGCGCGTGGACTGGGAAAGAGTGGATCGTTTGTCCGCCGATAAGATCAATGTGATCGTCGGCTTTATTAAAGAGCGCATCGCTTCTATGGATGCTCTTGTGATCGAAGATTACGGCAAGGGGGTGGTCAGCCCCGTCTTATTAAAGAGCGTTATCGCGCTCGCCAAGCGCCACAAAAAGATCATCACCGTGGACCCGAAGATCGAGAATTTTTCGTATTACCGGGGAGTGACGGCGCTGACACCTAACGAGAAAGAGGCATCCGCAGGTTCCGGCATCGAGATCCTAAGCGAAGCGGACGTGGATCAGGCGGGATGGAGGCTCTTGAAAAAACTCAGGTGCGCAGGCGTTCTGATCACGCAGGGCGAAAAAGGCATGAAATTATACAGGGAGGGCCGCAAGCCCGTGCATATCCCGACAGTGGCGCAGGAGGTCTTTGATGTGTCCGGCGCCGGAGATACGGTCATTTCTGTCTTTACGCTCGCTTTGGCCTGCGGCTTAAGCATGGAAGAGGCCGCCGAGATTTCCAATGTTGCGGCCGGCATTGTCGTCGGCAAGGTCGGCGTCGCGGTCGTCACGCAAAAAGAGATCCTGGGCGCATGGGATCGCTTAAAAAGAAGGTCTTGATGAAGGTCGTCGGCGTTATCCCGGCAAGGTACGCTTCCGTGCGTTTTGAAGGCAAGATCCTGGCGGATCTTATGGGTAAACCTTTGATCCAGCATGTCTGGGAGAGCGCCAGGCAGGCCAAGACGCTGGGAGATCTTATTGTCGCCTGCGATGACGAGAGGATCTACAAAGCGGTCGAGGCGTTCGGCGGCAAGGCGGTCATGACCGCCAGGGCCCACATGAGCGGCACCGAGAGGATCTCCGAGGTCGTGGCCGACATGGACGTTGATATAGTGATCAATATTCAGGGGGATGAGCCGCTCGTCCATCCCTCCATGATCGATGACGTGGCCTATTTTCTTATGAACACGCCTCAGGCGCCTGCGGCGACGCTCATGAAACGCATCGAGCATGAAGAGGAGATCGCTGACGCAAATGTCGTCAAGGTCGTGGTGAACAAAAAGGGGTACGCGCTCTATTTTTCGCGCGCGCCTATTCCTTTTGTGCGTGATGAGGAGCCCGGCATGCGCGTCCACTACAAACACATCGGCCTCTACGGATATTCCAAGGATTTCCTTTTTGTCTATAAAAATCTGCCGCAGTCAAAGCTCGAGACATTAGAGAAGCTCGAGCAGCTGAGGATTTTGGAGAACGAATACCCCATCCGGGTGATCGAGACCAAATATGAGACGATCGGCGTGGATACGCGCGAAGATCTAGAGAAGGCGAAACAGCATATGGTCATGAGAGAGAAAATGGATAAAGGAGCCTGACCGTTGAACATACACTCGATCAAGATCGGTGATGTGGTGGTGGGCGGCCCGGGGCCTTTTGTCCTCTTTGCCGGTCCTTGCGTCATTGAAACGGAAAAGAGCGCTCTCACCCATGCCGAGAAGCTAAAGAAGATCTGCGACAAGAGGCGTGTGCCGCTTGTCTTTAAGTCCAGTTATGATAAAGCGAACCGCACGTCATTGGAATCTTTCCGCGGCCCGGGCAGCCGGCGTGGCCTGGCCGTTTTAAAAAAGGTAAAAAAAGAATTCGGTATTCCTGTTTTAAGCGATGTCCATAATGTCGAGGAAGCTCAGGCCGCAGGCGCGGTGCTGGATTGCCTGCAGATCCCGGCGTTCTTGTGCCGCCAGACAGACCTTCTGGTGGCGGCCGCCCTGACAAAAAAACCCGTCAATATCAAAAAAGGGCAGTTTTTAGCTCCTTGGGATATGCAAGAGGCGATCAAAAAGGTCGAAGCCAAGGGCAACCGCCGGATCCTTTTGACCGAGCGCGGCGTTTCCTTTGGATACAATAACCTCGTCGTCGATTTCAGGGGCCTGGCGATCATGCGCGGTTTCGGCTATCCGGTGATCTTCGATGCGACGCACAGCGTCCAGCTGCCCGGGGCCAAAGGCACGCAGAGCGGCGGGGAGAGGGAATATGTCTCCGGCTTGTCCCGCGCGGCTTTGGCATTCGGATGCGCCGGATTGTTCCTGGAGGTCCACGAGAATCCGGACCTTGCGCCGTGCGATGGGCCCAATATGATTTCTTTAAAACTCCTGGAAGCGATTTTGCCCGTTCTTCAGGAGATTGATCAGACTGTCTCAAGAAATAAAATCCGCTGAGGGTCATCAGATGCATATTAAACAAGCCAGAAATGTTTTAAAGATAGAAGCAGAGGCGATCCAGAATCTTTCGCGCAATCTTGGCCCTGAGTTCAACCGGGCGATCGAGCTTTTGGCACGGTGCGCAGGCCGTGTCATCGTCACCGGCATGGGCAAAGGCGGGATCATTGGTCAGAAGATCTCCGCAACACTGTCTTCGACTGGGACGCCGAGTCTTTTTCTGCATTCGGCTGAGGCGATCCACGGTGATCTCGGCCGCGTCACCAGAAACGATATCGTTCTGGCGATCTCCAACAGCGGGGAGACGGAAGAGGTGATTCGGATGCTGCCTTTGATCAAGAAGATCGGCGCCAAGCTGATCGCGCTCACCGGCAACAGGCGCTCGGCGCTTGCCAAGTATAGCGATGTGATCCTGGATGTCTCGGTGAAAAAAGAGGCGTGCCCTTTAGGGCTTGCGCCGACCGCGTCCACCACGGCGACGCTCGCCATGGGCGATGCGATCGCTGTCTGTTTGCTTGAAAAAAAGGGTTTTAAAGAGGAGGATTTCGCGTTTTACCACCCGGGCGGCGCTTTGGGCAAGAAGCTCCTTTTGAAGGCTGAGGATATTATGCGCAAAGGCCCGGCGAACCCGGTGGTCAAAGAAGACGCGATCGTGCGCGATGTCCTGTATGGGATCACAGCGGCCCGCGCAGGCGCGGCGAGCGTCGTGGACAAGCGGGGGAAACTCTGCGGTATTTTTACCGATGGGGATCTGCGCCGTCATCTGGAGAAAGACACCAGTATTGTTTTAAAAAAGGTCAAGGATGTGATGACGCAAAGGCCCATCACTATTTTAAAGGACCACTTGGCGAGCGAGGCGTTGCGTATTTTAAAAGAGAAGAGAATCGACGAGATCCCGGTGGTGGACGCCAAGGGCCGGCCGATCGGCATGCTGGATGTCCAGGATCTCGTGCGCGCCGGCTTTGTCTAGAATCTTATGAAAAAGGTATCTAAAAAAATAGCGGATAAGTTCAGGAAGGTGAAGTTCCTTCTTTTGGATGTGGATGGCGTCCTGACGGATGGCCGCATCATCTATGACTCTAACGGCTACGATTCCAAATTTTACGACGTTCACGACGGATTAGGGGTCATTCTTTTGGGGATGATGGGCTTTAAAACCATCCTCATCACCGCCAAAGGATCCAAGTCCATCTTGCCGCGCGCCCGGGACATGCGGGTGGAGGCGGTTTATGAGAATATCCTGCCTAAGACCAAGGTGTACGAAAAGATCCTTAAGAAATACGGCCTTAAAGACGAGGAGATCTGTTTTGTGGGCGATGACCTTGTGGATCTGTGCGTTTTAAAAAAGGCCGGCGTTCCGATAGCCACCCATAACGCCGCTTATGAAATCAAGCGCGCGGCCTTATATGTGACCCAAAAAGACGGCGGCCGCGGAGCGGTGCGTGAAGTCGCCGAATTGATCCTAAAGTCCAAAGGCCTCTGGAATAAAGCGCTCGCAATTTATAATACATAATTATAGAGGAACGCAAAGGTAATGGAAGATTCTTTAAGCGCACAATCAGGGATTTTTTGGCACGTCGCTAATGAGACAAATGAGTCTGGCTCATTTGTCTCATTAAACCGATGTCAACGGCAAAAAATACCGTGCGCGAAGAAGCTTCCATTGGTTTTGCGTAAGTCAATAATAATGAAAAAGATATTTTTTATTTTTATTTTTCTGGTTTTTTGCCCGTTTTCGGCACAGGCGACAAGCACCAATGTCGCTTCTTCGCCGGTCGTTTCTTCTTCTGTCTCGGAACCTCAACAGATGCTCGATTTCAATATCGTCGGCTATGGCGCCAAGGGCGAAAAGACATGGGACGTGCAGGGCGCCCAGATGGACATGCAGGGCAACGAGGTGAAGATCAACGATATCACCGCGCATCTCTATGGGGCAGAGGAGGACATGGTCTTGACCGCGGATCATGGGCTTTTTGACAAGGACTCCGGGATGATTTATCTGACGGACAATGTGCGCGCGGTTACGGATAACGGCGCGGAACTGACCACCAAGTCTTTGGATTGGTCACAGAAAAAACAGCTGATCACGACGAACGACAAGGTGAATATCACCAAGGGAAATATCACGGCGGTGGCAACGGGCGTGTCCGCCCAGCCCGATATTAAAGTCGCGACATTCGAAAAAGACGTCGTCCTGACGCTCGAAGAGCAGAAGAAGGCCGAGGAAGGCAAGTCTAAGGGTATGCCCATGCCGGGCCCGGGACGCATGGTGATCACCTGCGACGGCCCGATGACGCTCAACTACGAAAAGCACATCGCCATTTTCGAGAAGAATGTGAAGGTCGAGGGCGATGCGGACCAGGGGACGATGGTCGCCGACAAGATGACCGTTTATTTTAACACGACGGCAAAGTCGATGGAAAAGATCGAGGCCGAGGGCAACGTGACGATCACGCGCGGAGAGAACACATCTTTTAGCGACGGCGCGATCTTTACGGCCGCAGACCGGAAGATGACTTTGACCGGAAGACCCAAGCTTATCTTTTTCGCACAAGAGGGAACGCATGCATCTCCTTGAAGTCAAAGGGCTCGTCAAGAGCTATCACCACCGCAATGTCGTCGACGGCGTGGACCTCGAGGTCAAGCGCGGGGAGATCATCGGGTTACTTGGGCCCAACGGCGCGGGCAAGACAACGACTTTTTATATGATCGTCGGTATCATTCCTCCGGAAAAGGGAAAGATCATTTTTGACAATGTGGACATAACTAGGCTTCCGATTCACCAGAGGTCGCACCGCGGCATCGGGTATCTGGCCCAGGAAAGTTCTGTTTTCCGCAAGCTGACCGTGCAGCAAAATATCATGGCGGTCTTGGAAACTCTGCCGATTTCGATCCGAGAGCGCAGGAAGCGGCTGAACAATCTTTTGGAGGAATTGAAGATCTCGCATTTGAGGAGCCATAAGGCCTACACTCTTTCCGGCGGAGAGCGCCGGCGCCTGGAGATCACCCGGGCCCTTGTGACGAATCCGTCTTTTATCCTATTGGATGAGCCGTTTTCCGGGATTGATCCGATCGTCGTGGCAGACGCCCAGGAGATCATCAAGGACTTAAAAGAAAAAGGGCTCGGCGTGTTGTTGACGGATCACAACGTGCGCGAGGCTTTATCGATCACGGATAGGGCGTATTTGATCGCCAACGGAAAGATCTTGATCTCGGGAAGCGCCCACGATCTGATCAATGACGCAAAGACCAAGGAGATTTATCTAGGTGAGAATTTCAGGATGTGAGGAGGAACAGTAATGAAAGTCACAACAGCGAAGGCCAAAGAGGTCAATAAAGTCATTCTTGATATCGAAGTGCCGCAGGACAGGGTTAAAAGCAAGTTCAACGAGATCTACGAAAAGATCAACCATGAGCTTAAGGTCCCAGGTTTTCGCCCGGGAAAGGCGCCGCGCCAGGTTTTGGAGCAGCACCATGCGAAGCTCGCGCGCGAGGAGGTCTTAAAAATCCTGATCGCCGAATCGTACGAAGAGGGCGTTAAAAAAGAGGAGATCGACGTGATCGATGTGCCGGCCATCAGCGAGGTGAAGCTGGAGTCCGACATCCTTTCTTACCGGGCTGAAGTGGAGATCAAGCCGGAGATAAAGATCAAGCAATACAAAGGCTTAAAGCTTAAGAAGACAGAGGTCAGGGTCGAGCCGTCGGAGGTCGAGGAGTATATCAAGCAGCTGAAAAAAACTCGCGATGAAGAGATCGCGGATGAGAAGCTCGCCCGCGGCTTAGGGTACAGATCCCGCGAAGAGCTTGTGGATTGCCTGACCAAGCAGATGTATTTGAAAAAAGAGAACGAAGAGCGCGCCAGGCTCGAGCGCGCGATCATCGACCAGCTCCTTCGTGGCAGTTCTTTTGAGGCGCCGAGATCCCTCGTCCATAAGCGCATCCATGAGCTTGAGCATCAGGCCGAGCAGCAGATGGCCAATTACGGTTTAAACGAGGAGAATATCAAAAAGCGCTTAGAGGAGTTTAAGTCGAAGTTCAAGACCGAGGCCGAAGAGCAGGTGAAGGTGTTCTTGATCTTAGAGACGATCGCAAAATCGGAGAAATTCAAGCAGGACGACCAGATGGTCAACCACATTATTGAGTTCTTATTTGCCGAAGCGGACTGGACTTAAAAAACAATTAGGAATGAAAAATGAACAATGAAAAATTTTGAAGATTTTCATTCTTCATTCTTCATTGTTAATTGTTCATTGTTAATTATTAATTTGGATATTATCAAACATGGAGGTTCTTTATGAGTACCGGACAAATACTGATTCCTATGGTGATCGAGCAGACCGGCAGGGTGGAGAGGGCCTACGATATTTATTCGCGCCTGCTTAAAGACAGGATCATTTTCATCGGCACGCCCATCGATGACAATGTGGCCAACATCGTGATCGCCGAGCTTTTATTCCTGCAGATGGAAGAGGTCAATAAGGACATCAGCATCTATATCAATACACCTGGTGGGTCGGTGACGTCGGGCTTAGCTATCTACGACACGATGCAGTTCGTCAAATGCGATGTGGCGACCTATTGCGTGGGCCAGGCGACGAGCATGGGCGCGCTGTTATTGTCGGCGGGCACCAAGGGCAAGCGCTACGGGCTGCCCAATTCGCGGATCATGATCCATCAGCCCTGGGGCGGCGTCCAGGGGGCGGCTGCGGATATCTCCATCCAGGCCAAAGAGATCTTAAGGTTGCGCGATATGCTGGAGCATATTTTAGTCAAGCACACGGGCCAGGCTTTAGAAAGGATCAAGAAAGATTCCGACAGGGATTATTTTATGTCATCAGAAGAGGCGCAGGCGTACGGCATTATCGACGAGGTCATCGTCGCAAAAGAGATCAAAAAATAAAAAATCATTGTCTTTAGTTTTTAGGAGGATCCGATGAAGAAGAATTATTTACTCACCCCGGGGCCAACGCCTCTTCCGCCGGAAGTTTGCGAGGCGCTTTCCAGGCCTATCATCCATCACCGGACCCCGCAATTCCAGGCCGTTTTGAAAGAGGTTTCGGAAAGCCTAAAAGATATGTTTCAGACGAAAAACGACGTTTTTATCCTGACTGCCTCAGGCACGGGCGCCATGGAAGCGGCGGTTGTCAATCTCCTGTCATGGGGCGACAAGGCCCTGGTTATCGAGGGCGGAAAATTCGGCGAGCGCTGGACCGAGCTCTGCGAGGCGTACGGCATCAAGCCCATCGTCATAAAAGTGGAATGGGGCAAAGATCTGGACCCGGATATGTTGAAGCAATATCTGGAAAAAGAATCGGCCATCAAAGCCGTTTTTGCGACGTTGTGCGAGACATCGACGGGAGTGACCTTTGATATCCGGAAGATCGCCGAGATCGTGAAAGAGACGCCGGCGGTCCTGGCAATCGATGCGATCAGCGGCTTGGGCGCGATCGACTTAAAGATGGACGAGTGGGGCGTTGACGTGGTGGTCAGCGGTTCTCAAAAAGGGTTTATGCTGCCGCCGGGTTTGGGCTTCATCAGCGTAAGCAAAAAGGCGTGGAAACTGGTAGAGGAATCCCAGTGCCCGAAGTATTATTTTGATTTAAAGGAGGCCAAGAAAGCCTTAGATAAGACGGATACGCCGTTCACGCCGGCCATCGGGCTCGTCATCGCGTTGGATACGGCGCTCAAGATGATGCATGGCGAAGGCATCGAAAATATTTTCAAGCGCCATCGCAAGCTTGCGGAGGCGACGCGCGCGGCCATGGTCGCGCTGGGCTTGGAGCTGTTTGCGCCTGACGCCGCTTCGGACGCAGTGACCGCGGTGAAGGTGCCGCGCGGCGTTGACGGCGAGAAGCTCGTCAAGGTTATGCGCGACGATTACGGGGTGACCATCGCCGGAGGGCAGAGCGAGATGAAAGGTAAGATTTTCAGGATCGCCCACATGGGTTACATCGGCGAATTCGATATCATCCTCGGTATTTCGTGTTTAGAGAAGGTCTTGAAAAAATTGGGATATAATTTTGAGCTCGGTGCGGGGGTCAAGGCCGCCCAGGAAACCTTGCTTAAATAATAAATTAAATTCAATAACAGGAGAAGACAATGTTTAAAATTTTAATCAGCGATTCTTTGTCGGATGAGGGTTTGAATATTTTGAGGGCCTCGAAGGATTTTACCGTCGATGTGAAGACGGGCATGAAGGCGACGGAGTTAAAGGGCTTGATCGGCGAGTATGACGCCTTAGTTGTGCGCAGCGCGACCAAAGTGACGCCTGAGATCATCGAGGCAGGGACGAAACTGAAGTTGATCGGCCGGGCAGGCGTCGGCCTGGATAATGTGGATTTAAAAGCCGCGACCGCCAAAGGCATCATCGTTATGAACACGCCGGGCGGCAACACGATCTCGACCGCAGAGCACACGGTCAGCATGATACTGTCTTTGTCCAGAAACATCCCGGCGGCGGATCAATCCATGAAGAGGAACGAGTGGCGCCGCAAGGATTTCATGGGGGTCGAGCTTTACAACAAGACCATCGGTATCATCGGCTTGGGCCGCATCGGTATGGAAGTGGCCAAGCGGTGCCTGGCGTTCGGCATGAGGGTGAAGGCGTACGATCCGTTTTTGCCGCGCGAAGTCGCCGAGCAGGTCGGGGTTGAGTTGGTTTCTCTGGAAGATATTTATAAGTATGCGGATTACATCACGGTCCATGTACCTCTGACCGAAGAGACGACCGGGATGATCGCGGATAAGCAGTTTGAGATGATGAAGCCCAGCGTGCGTGTTGTCAACTGCGCGCGCGGCGGCATCATCGATGAAGCGGCGCTTTGCCGGGCGCTTGAGTCCGGCAAGGTCGCCGGCGCAGCCCTTGACGTCTATGTTGAAGAACCTCCCAAGGATTTTAAGCTCATCAAATTCAATAACGTGGTCTTGACGCCACACTTGGGCGCATCGACCGAAGAAGCGCAGGTGAACGTGGCGATCGAGATCGCGCACCAGATCTCCGACGCGCTTTTGGGCAAGGGCATCCGCAACGCGGCGAATTATCCGTCGGTGGACCCGGAGACGTATCACGTGCTTCAGCCGTACATCAACCTTTGCGAAAAGCTTGGCTCTTTCACGAGCCAGATCTCCGAAGGCGCGATCAATGAAGTGAATATCGTCTACAGCGGCGATATCGCCAAGCATGACACCGCGCCTCTGACCATGGCGCTGATCAAAGGATTGCTATCGCCCATCCTTCAGGATACGGTGAATTTCATCAATTCCAAGGCATTGGCAAAAGAGCGGGGTGTGCGCGTGACCGAGTCAAAATCCATGCAGTCGGAGGAATTCGTCACGCTCATCTCCTTAGAGGTCAAGACGAACAAGGAAACGCACCGGATTGCCGGGACGCTTTTTACCAAGACCGAACCGCGCATCGTCAAGATCGACGAGTTTTTTGTGGAGGCGATCCCTATGGGGTGCATGCTCATCATGCATAACTGGGACAAGCCCGGCATCATCGGCGGCCTCGGCTCTGTCATGGGCGAATACAATATCAATATCGCCGCCATGTCGTTTGGCCGCGAAAAGCAGGGTGGCCGCGCCTTGACCGTACTAAACGTTGATAGCTGTGTTTCGGCAGAGATCCTGGAGAAGGTGAAAAAACTCAAACATATCCTTTCGGCAAAGACCGTGCAGCTGTAACATCAT
>JAGVGA010000033.1 GCA_020057345.1 Candidatus Omnitrophota bacterium
CCCAGCCGATGCGCCAGCCGGTCATGCTGAATGTCTTGGACAGCGAATGAAATTCAACGCCCACCTCTTTGGCGCCGGGAACTTCCAGAAAACTCAAAGGTTTGTACCCGTCAAAGGCGATCTCCGAATACGCCGCGTCGTGGCAGACGATGATATTATTCGAGCTTGCAAAGGAAACGACCTTCTCATAGAAAGCCCTGTCCGCCGTCGCTGCCGTAGGATTGTTCGGATAGTTCAAAAACAGGAGCTTGGCCTTTTCGGCGATCTTCTGCGAAATATCCAGGTCCGGCAAGAAGCCGTTGCTCGAACGCAAAGCCATGAGCTGCGGCTTCCCGTCAGCCAGGATCGTCGCGTTCCTGTATGGCGGGTAGCAAGGATCCGGCACGAGCACAAGATCTCCTTTATCCAGAAAAGCGATCGGAATATGCGCGATGCCTTCCTTGGATCCGATCAAAGGCAGAACTTCCTTTCCAGGGTCTAAATCAACGTTAAAACGCTGTTTATACCAATCCGCGATCGCCTGCCTGAATTCGGGCATTCCCTGGTCAAGAGCGTAACGGTGATTTTTTGGGTCTTTTGCCGCTTCGTAAAGTTTTTCAATGATAAAATCTGGCGTTGGGATATCCGGATCGCCGACGCCCAGATCGATGATGTTCCTTCCTTCCTGTCTTGCCTTCCTTTTAGCCGCATCGATCTCAGCAAAGAGATAAGGCGGCAGGCTCTCCAGTTTTTTCGATACGTTTATATTCATCGGCTCCTCTTTAAGACATCCGCCATGGCGTAAAGGCCGCTCTTCTTTTTAACGATGAACTTCAAGGCTTCAAGCGCGCCGTGAGCAAAAATATCCCGTGACTTGGCCGAATGGGAAAACTTGAGCGTATCGAGCGGCCCTTCAAAAATAACATCGTGATCGCCGATGATCTCGCCTTCGCGAAGCGACTTGATATCTATTTCCTGCTGCCTGCGTTCTCTGCGTAAAAGATCCAAAAGTAATCTTGCCGTTCCTGACGGCGCGTCTTTTTTATGGACATGATGCGCTTCGCTCATGCGAACTTTGTACTCCTGTGGCAATCTGGAAGCAGCCTCCCGGACAAGCTCGAAAAAAAGATTCACACCGATGGACATGTTCGGCGAAAAGACGATCGGGATCGATTTGGCCGATAGAACGATCTTCGCTACCTGTCCTTCGGTGAAACCCGTAGTCCCGATCACCATCGCCTTTTTATATTTGGCCGCATAGGACAAATGCTCCAAAGTCGCCTCGGGTGAGGTAAATTCGATCAGGCCATCCACCTGTCTGATCGCATCCAAAGAAGAAACGACATCTAAACCGCTGACCTTCGTTCCTATCTCCGGATGGCTGATGCGCTCCAACGCTAAAACAACTTGAAAATCCTCATCCTTGGCTGCCAGAGCCAAAATGCGACCGCCCATTTTTCCCAATGCGCCGCTGACGCCGAGTTTAATCATTTCCTGTTACCAAGCAAGCCATATTCTTTTAATGCGGTTTTAAGTCTTCCCAGATTATCATCCGACATCGCACACATCGGAAGCCTCAAAAGAGGCGAACACATCTTCATCAAGCCCATGGCGGTCTTCACCGGAATGGGATTCGTCTCGATAAACATCGCTTTGATCAAAGGCTGCATCCTGTAATGCAGGCGCTGGGCCTCGCGCATATTGCCTTTGCTAAACGCCACGACCATGGCTTTGACATCCGCGGGGATGATATTGGCCACCACAGAGATGACCCCTTGTCCGCCGATCGCCATCAAAGGCAAGGTCAGGGCATCGTCTCCGGAAAGCATGATGAGCTTCTTCCCGCACAAAGCGACGATACGTGCCATCTGTTCCAAGGAACCGCTCGCCTCCTTGATAGCGACGATATTTTTGCAGTCGCTGACTAACCTCGCGACAGTCTCAGGCTCGATATTAACGGCCGTGCGCGACGCGATATTATAAAGACAGATAGGCAGATCCACCTTGCCTGCGATCGCCTTAAAATGCAGGTACAGCCCTTTTTGCGTAGGCTTATTATAGTAAGGCGAAACGAGCAAGAGCCCGTCTGCCCCGACCCGCGCGGCAAATAAGCTCATATCGATCGCTTCCTGGGTCGAGTTGGAACCTGTGCCGGCGATGACAGGGATCCTTTTTCCGGCCGCGCGCACGCATATCTCGATGACGCGCTCGTGCTCCTCGTAATTCAGGGTCGCTGATTCGCCTGTTGTGCCGCACGGCACGATCGCGTCCGTGCGGTTCTTGATATGGAACTCGACCAGTCTTTCCAGCGCTTTCTCGTCCACTTCGTTATTCTGCGAAAACGGCGTGATCAACGCCACCATGGACCCCTTAAACATGATACTCTCCTTTAAAAACAAGTTTCGCCCGGCCTTCCAGCCAGACATCTGTGATCCTTTTTTTCAACAACCTGAAATAAACCTTAAGCTCTTCCCCGCTTCTCGTCCTGACAAAAATCCTGTGGCTTGCGCTGCGGTCCGTCCGGCCGCTCTTATAAACGTGATTCAAGGTCGCGATGATCGCAGAGGCCACCGCCCCTGTGCCGCACGCCAGTGTCTCATCTTCAACCCCACGCTCATAGGTCCTGACTTCGATGTGGTCCCGGCCAGCCACATGGACAAAATCGACATTCGTCCCGGCCGGTGAAAAGCTATCGTGGCGCCGGATGAATGCGCCGAGTTTTTTCACAGGCGCATCCCCGATATCCCCGACCTCAATCACCGCATGCGGCACACCGGTATCCATATAATCGACTTCATAAACCCGGCCTTCTGAAACGATCCTCATGTCCAACTTCAGATCCACAGGATCAGTCATTTTCAGCTTGACGCTTACGCCGGTTATCCTGGCCTCAAGCAGGCCTGCAAGCGTTTCGATGATAAGGCTCTTTTTCTTATCCGCTTGCGAAACATAAAGTGCGCAGCAGCGGGCGCCATTGC
>JAGVGA010000040.1 GCA_020057345.1 Candidatus Omnitrophota bacterium
CGGCATTGCCGCTTTGAAGGAAGGCAGGGCAACGGTTGAGCAAAATAACAAGATCTATTCGGAGCGCGCCCAGATCTTTACAGACGGCTTAAAGGGCCTGGGTTGGAAGATCGATAAGCCCAAAGCGACTTTTTACGTCTGGCTGAAACTCCCCAGAAAAGCAAAATCATCCATAGAGTTTTGTTCGATCCTGCTTGAGCGCGCCAATATCGTGGCCACGCCCGGCACGGGTTTCGGCAAATACGGCGAAGGCTATGCGCGTTTTGCCATGACGGTCGACAAAGAAAAGCTCAAAGAAGCGATCGAGCGTATGAAAGTATATCTCGTGGATATGATGTAAAGATGCTCTGTTATATCGGCGCGGGCTCTAATCTCGGCGATCGGCTGAAATATATCGGAGAGGCGGTCAGTTTACTTGTTCTGGCGAGAGTCGTAAAAGTCTTAAAGGTCTCTCCTGTGTATGAAACAGCTCCTGAGGGCGGACCTAAAGACCAAGGCGACTACCTGAATTGCGTCTTTGAGATCGAAAGCGGCTTGGCGGCAGAGGATTTGCTCGTTCTTTTGAAAGCGATCGAAAAAAAGATCGGAAGAACGGATGCTATCGCGCGCTGGGCAGCCAGACGGATCGACCTGGACCTGTTGTTTTACGGCGACGCGGTGATCGATGAGTCCGATATTCGAGTCCCTCATCCATTGCTGCACGAGCGGGTTTTCGTCTTAAAACCGCTTGCTGATCTTGCGCCCGGGCTGATGCATCCGGTGTTCAAAAAAGATATTCGTACTTTGCTGGGGCTGCTTGCAACGGATAAAAAGTGGAGGAAACTTGAAGAGATTGTACCGTGTCACTAAAACGAAAAGGATCGCAGGCGTCTGCGCAGGGTTGGGCGAATATTTCAATATCGATCCTACCCTGATACGGATCGCCTTCCTGCTGGTCACGATTTTTTTTGGGTTTGGTATCTTGGCATATTCGATTTGCTGGGTGGCCATGCCTACAGAAAAAGAACTTCGGGATAAAGACGGCAACATATAAGAGCGGATGAAAATCGTAAAGTCGATCAGCGTTCTTCGTAAAGTTGTGTGTTCTTTGAAGCGCCGGGGCAAAACCATCGGTTTTGTGCCGACTATGGGTTTCCTGCACGAAGGGCATTTGTCGCTTGTGCGGCGCGCAAAAAAAGAAAACGATGTCGTTGTTGTCAGTATTTATATCAATCCTGCCCAATTCGGCCCCAAGGAAGACTTTAAAAACTATCCGAGAGATCTAAGGAGGGATACACGTCTACTGCGCGGGCTGTGTGATCTTTTGTTCATTCCGTCCGTAAAAGAGATGGTTGCGCAAGAAAGCCGCACCTTTATCGAGGTCAGGCGCCTGAGCGATCTTTTGTGCGGTAGGACGAGGAAGGGGCATTTCAGCGGGGTTGCGACCGTGGTCGCCAAGCTTTTTAATATCGTTGCGCCGGATGCAGCTTATTTTGGGCAAAAGGATGCGCAGCAGGCCGTCGTTTTAGAGCAGATGGCCGCTGACCTGAATTTTTCGGCAAAGATGGTTGTGATGCCGGTGGTGCGGGAAAAAAACGGCCTGGCCATGAGTTCGCGTAACGTGTATCTGTCGGATAAGGAAAAAGCAGAGGCGGTGGTCCTTTTTCAGGCTTTGAAATCAGCCGAGCACATGGTGGCTGCCGGCAGCAGGGATACAAAAAAGATCATTCGGACGTTGTACGATTTTATCAGCCGCACACCGTCCGCGCGCATCGATTATATCGAGATCGTGGATAAGAAGACGTTAGAGAGCGTCTCCACGATAAAAAGGGAAGCGCTTTTGTTGCTGGCTGTCCACGTCGGCTCAACGCGCCTGATCGATAACACGATTCTGAAGGTGAAATAGTTAGCCGTTAATCGTATATCGTAAATAGGTAATATCTTGAAGATAGTTTTTAAGAAAAAGCTAAAAATAGGGATCGTCGGGTGCGGTGCGATCGGAACGAGCCTGGCGATGATCGCTCAAAAAAGGTTCAGGGCCAGGGTTGATGTTGCGGCGATCTGCGATCGGGATCAAGCCCGGGCTTTGCGCCTGCATAAAAGATTGCCGAGCGCCAGGGTGTTGTCGCTTGACAGATTGATCGCTTCTTGTGATCTGGTGATTGAGGCTGCCTCTGCGGCGTCCTCTTTTGATATAGCAAAGAAGGCCCTCCAGAAAAAAAGAGACGTCTTGCTCATGAGCGTGGGTGGAGTCTTGGGCAAAGAAAAAAAACTCTTCCGCATCGCCCGGGAAAATAACAAAAATATTTATTTTCCGAGCGGGGCTATCTGCGGGTTGGACGGGGTAAAGGCCTTGGCCTTAGCCGGCATCGACGAAATAATTTTGAGGACTTACAAACCGCCCGAGGCACTGAGAGGGGCGGATTATATCGTAAAAAAAGGGATTGACGTAGATGATATCAGGACAGAGAAGCTTGTTTTTCAGGGCGACGCTCGCGCTGCGACCAAGGCTTTTCCGCAGAATATCAATGTTGTCGCTTTGTTAAGCTTGGCCGCTCGGGGGCAGGTCGTGCCGCTCGTCCAGATCTTCGTTTCGCCTCGCTTAAAGAGAAATGTCCATGTGATCGAGGTGAAATCAAGGGCGGCCCGGGTAGAGATCCGGTGCGAGAATGTCCCGAGCGAGGATAATCCGAAGACGAGCAAGCTCGCGATCCTTTCCGCATTGACAACGCTGGACGGGATCTGTGATGTGGTACGCATAGGCAGTTAAAATTCAAAACAGGAAGGGGGTGATTGGTTATGGCACAGAAAGTCGCAAAAGTCGGTGTAAAAAGGGTGAAGGGTTTCTTATACTTCATCGATAAGCACGGCGATGTCTCTTGCGCCGTTATGGCGAGAGGCAAGAAAAAGGGCGGAAAGCCGAAGAAGGTTGCTAAGGTCGGCATTAAGAAGAAATCAGGTTTCCTCTATTTTCTTGACAAGCAGGGTGACGTTGCTTGCGCCGCATTGGTCAGAGGCGGAAAGAAAAAGGGAAAAAAGAAGAG
>JAGVGA010000059.1 GCA_020057345.1 Candidatus Omnitrophota bacterium
CAACGCATTGTATTTACGTAAGTTATGTAAATTCAAAAGTTACATAAACAACAATTTTGAAAATAATCGTAAACGAAAATAATTTTTGACAAAGTACTGGATAGAGATAAAAGAGAGGTCCCGATGTGCTCTATTCCGGGTGATGTTAAGTATTATTATTTAGAAGAGAGACCCAGACAACAGGGTCTCTTTTTATTTACCGGGGCGCTCCATGGATGAGGAAAAACTTTTGAGGCCCGAAGACCAGGACATGCCTTTTGTTTCCCGGCTTCTTTATCAGTTCATCGATGAGAAGTACAGGCCCCTTTTGGACGAATCGAGCGATCTGATGTGCATCACGGACCGCGGAGGGAAGTTCATCTACATTAATAAAAAGATGGCGGATTCGCTCGGCTACACAAAAAAGGAGATGCTCGGCATGCACTTGAGCGACATCGTCGCCAGAGAGGCCTTAAAGGGATTCCAGGAGAACGCCAAGGATTTCTTAAAGACCGGGAAGATCACCTTAAAGGAGTTTGTCTTAAAGACAAAATACAAAGGAAAGGTTTATGGCGAGATGAGTTCCATGGCGTTCTATGACAACGGCGGCAAGTATTGCGGGGCCAAGGCGGTTTTTCGCGACCGCACCGAGTTCAGGGAGATGGAAAAGCTGGAGAGGAACTATGAGACGATGCTGGAAGATGGCATCGGCTCCCTGGAGCATATCATCTTTATTCTGGATAAGGATTTCAGGGTCAAATGGGCGAGCGCGAGCATCTCCAAATATTTTGGTTTAGACAAGGCGCTGATCGTGGGCGAGGATATGCGCGAGCTTTTTAAAAAAAAGATGAGCCTCTTTATCGACCAGGAGGAAGCGTTTTTAAAAAATCTTCTGGTTGCGTACGAGACGAATACAAGCATGGTCAATTTTGAATGCACGGTCGCCTCACCTGACAAAGAGAACTTCGTTTTGGAGCATTGGAGCTATCCGATCAGCCACGGCGATCTTTCCGGCGGCCGCATCGAGATCTTCCGGGATATCACGGCCAAAAAGAAGGCTGAAGAGACCTTAGAGTATTATTATAAAAAGATGCACGCGATTATGGAGCATGCGGTTGAAGGGATCGTGGAATTAAGGACGGACAATACCATTGAGTTCACAAACCGCAGTTTTTTGTCTATGATCGGCTATTCGGAGATGGAGTTGCTCAATCGCGAATTGTCCCATTTTATCGCCGAGGATCAGCGCACGCGGCTGGTGTCCATCAAGCTGATCCGCAAGGCGCGCGAGATCAATTTTGTCAGGAAAGACGGAACGCTTTTGTACGCTCTCGTCTCGAGCATCCCGCTTATTTTCGGGGCCCAATCCCCGCACGCCATGTGTTTTATCTCGGATATTACGGAGTCGAAGATGGCGGCGAACAAATTGCGCGATGCGAATCTGACGCTCAGGGCCTTGAATGATTCTCTGCTGGACCTGTCGTTGCGCGACGTGCGCACCGGCGTTTATAACTTCCGGTATTTGAACGAACGGTTGGCCGAGGAGATCAAAAGGGCCAAGCGTTATTTCCGGCCGTTCTCCATCATCATGACGGACATCGATTTTTTCAAGGCGGTGAATGACGCGTACGGCCACAGTTTCGGCGACGTGGTCTTGAAAGACTTCACTGAGCTTTTAAAAAAGACCGTGCGCGAGACGGACGTGGTGGTGAGGGCCGGCGGAGAGGAGTTTGTTGTTTTCATGGCGGATACGGATTCTTTCGGCGCCCTGACCGTGGCGCACAAGATCACCAAGGCCATTGAAAAGACGCCTCTGGGCGATGAAAAAAGAAGGGTGCCCATCACTATCAGCGTCGGGATCTCTTCTTATCCGGATGAGGGGATCTCCGATGCGGCAGGGTTGCTGGATGCGGCGGACGCTGCCATGTATCAGAGCAAACACAAAGGCCGTAACAGGGTCACTGTTTTTAATAGAAACACCGAAGAGGATAAATTCCCTGGATCACAGAGCGATGATTCTTTTTCTTTTGAGGTTTTGGAGAAAAGATTAAGGAATGTCAATCTGCGCAATGAGGAGTCGATCCTTGAGACGATGATGCCTATGGTCCGCGAAGTGTTCCGCCGCGTCGGTCATTCGAACGGACACTTAGAACAGTTCTTAAAAGTAGTTCAGGGCTTGGCGGCCAGTTTTTCTCTTCCGGATAAGGAAAGGCAGGATCTCAAACGCGCCGCGCTTTTATGCAATCTGGGCAAGCTGGCGATCCCCGAGAAGTGTCTATCAAAAAAACACGCCTTGTCTGAAGCGGAGCGGCTTTTGGTGAACGAGCATCCCGTCAAGAGCGCCGAGGTCATCCGTGGTTTTTCTTTTTTAGCGCCCTTAAGAGAAGCGATCTTGTTCCATCACGAGCGCTTTGACGGAAAAGGATATCCGGACGGGCTCAAAGGCGAGGCGATCCCCCTGGGCTCTCGGATCATCCTTGGCGTCGAAGTTTTTGGCGCCCTGACGCACGCACGTCCCTACCGTCTGAGAGCCTTTTCTAAAGAAGAATCCCTCGAGATCATAAGGAAAGAATCCGGCAGACAGCTTGATCCCCTGGTCGTTGAGCGCCTCCTCATCCAAGTCGCCTGACCCCCTTTTAGAAGGAATATTTTATTTTGTTATTTCTGAAACCTAACGTATAATAAACAATCTATGGGCCTATCTCTAAACGCAGCTGATTCAATGTTCATCTTTTTTTCTCAGCTCGACGGCGTCAAGGTCACTGATAAGGACCGGGTTGTCATCGGAAGGTTATTCGATATCCTGATCGAGCCCATAGGCAAATACGCCAAGGCCAAAGCGCTTATCATCGAGCGGGGAGGTTTGCGCAGGGAATGGGCGACGATCGAGTGGCGCCATGTGGTTGAGGTTTCGGCCCAAGAGGCGCGCTTGACCCTGGCATCCTCCGAAATACAATTCATGAGCCCCCTGGACCACAAGGCGGACCTTTCTTTGCGTCAGGACATTCTTGATCAGCAGGTGGTCGATACGAACAATCAGAATGTCATCCGCGTCAATGATATCCATCTTCTGATCGCGGAAAAAGACCTTGTCGTGGCCCATGCGGATATCGGCTTGCGCGGGATCGTCCGGCGCCTGGGTTTTGAGGGATTCATCGATAGCATCGTGAAAATATTTAACAGGAATTCTTCTTATCTGACAAGGTTTCGGTTCATCTCCTGGAAACATATCCAGCCTCTTTCCATCAATCCCGTCAGCATGACGATCAAGGTTGATGTCTCCCAGAAGCAGCTCTTGGATATTCCGGCGGAGGACTTGGGAGAGATGATGCTTGATCTGACCCCGCGGCACAGGCTCGCGTTGTTCAAAACCCTGGATATCGGGACCAGGGGCCGGCTTTTCATGTCTTTGGATGTCAAGGAACAGAAGTCTTTGCTTGAGGACTTAGGTGAAAAAGAGGCGGTGGAGCTTTTGAATCAGCTTCCGATGGACGAGGCGGTGGATTTTTTAGGCGAGCTGCCGAAAGGCGCTTCCGGCAAGATTCTGGGTCTTATGGAATCAAAGAATGCCAAGATGCTTTCCACGCTCCTCGGGTATTCGGGTGAGTCCGCAGGCGGGCTGATGACCACCGAGTACATAGCCGTTTTGGAGACCGCGACGATCGAGCAGACGCTTCTTCTCATTAAAGAAAAGACGCCGAAGGCCGAGACGATCCAGAGTATTTATATTGTGGACCAGGGCAATCATCTGATCGGCTCTACGTCCATGCGGCGCCTGATCATCGCCAACACGCAGGACAATGTGATGAAGGCTTCCATTAAGAAGACGGCGACGATCCGCATCGAGGATGAGGTGAAGAAGATAGCGCTTTTGATGGATAAGTATTCGATCTATGCGCTTCCGGTCGTGGATGCGAACAACGTCTTGGTCGGCATCATCACGATCGATGATATTTTTAGCCGTTTGGTCTCTATCGCTTACCGCCGGAAGAGAAGGGCCAAGCAGATCTAAGATGGGTACTAATATCATGAAAGAAAAAGCGAATTCATTCTGGAGAAACATCCTGATTTTTTTATCCATCATGGGGCCCGGCATCATCACGGCCAATGTGGACAATGATGCC
>JAGVGA010000070.1 GCA_020057345.1 Candidatus Omnitrophota bacterium
AAGAAAGGCACCATTATAAGCGGATTGATTTTGTCCTGTCGTGCGCCAAGATTGTCAAGATCTACAAAAAAGCGGTTTTGAGTTATCTGAAATATATCGTTTATAAATTGTGTGACGGGCCGTTTATCACGGTGGATATCATCATCGAGACCAAAGGCGGCGTTGTTCTGATCAAGCGCAGCAACCCTCCTTTCGGATGGGCTTTGCCCGGCGGGTTCGTGGATTACGGAGAAAGCCTGGAGACAGCCGCTCGGCGGGAGGCAAGAGAAGAGACAGGGCTCGTCGTCAGGAATTTAAGACAAATGCACACTTATTCAAGGCCCGGGCGCGATCCCCGGTTTCACACCATCACCACCGTTTTTACAGCGAAAGCCAAGGGACAACCCCGTGCCGGGTCTGACGCTGCCGGCGCCCAAGTGGTCAAAAAGGGCGCCTGGAAAAAGTTAAGACTCGCCTTCGACCACCAGCAAGTCCTTCGTGATTATTCGATGCAGAAAAAACCCTAGAATTCTTCGCTCCAGATATCCTCCTTTTCATCCGGCTGAAGTCCCACGGGTTTTTCGATGGGCGGCCCGGGCATGGTCCTTTTGTCCTTGCGCAGGGCGTAGATGATGAGGCCGACGACAAAGACCATAATGAAGATGAAGCCGTAGTGCATGATTTCGTCGACAATGGACTCGATGAGCGTCTTTTTCTTTTTCGCTTTGGCGATCTCTTGATCCTGCAGCATCTCCCTAAGCTTCTTTTCGTAATCCGGGACCTTGATGTTTATTTTATTAAAACCTATACTCGCGGTGGGAGGGACGGCCGGCGCTGTTCCAAGATTCTGCTGCACGGGCGCAAGCGTTGTCTGAGGCATAGAGGTTTGGGTCGTCGGAGTCAGGGTCATCGGAGGCGCGGTTTTGGATGTTTCAGGAATAGCGGTTGTGGTCTCAGGCAGGGTAGTTGTTTCGGACATCGTGCTCTCTTGAGGCATTTGCACGGATGTTGAAGGGATGATCGGCGAGTTGGGGATTTGTCTTTTTAGGGTCTGTTGCCGGCTTTGCGTGAGATAATCGGTGGAGAATGAGTTCTGGATTTTCTCGGCGCATGAGAAGAACGGGCCGACAAGGTCGCAGATCAGGAACACAGATAAAAGGGTGATTATTTTCTTCATGGTCTTGACCCTCACTAGTGCTCCGTTAACTTAATCCTGGGTATAGCGAAAGTTAACTTCGCACTTCCGCTAGGGGGGGGCAAGCCCCCCTTCGGCGCTCCGCCGACTCTTCGTCGGCTACGCTGAGCACCCCCCGATCATGGGGGACGATCTCCCCCACGCCCCCTTTAGCGCACTGATGACTATTAAAAACTTCTTTCACAGTGCACTAATAAAATTTTAGCACATTTCCCGTTGATTCGCCAATGCCGGAATGGTTTCGATGAGGGCGACGAATTCTTTTTTTGTTTTTACGGTATTGACTTTTTGTCTTAAGGGCCGCACATAAGGCCGGCCTTTAAAATACCAGCCCACGAATTTACGCATAAGGGCCACACCGTTTTTTTCGCCGTGTTCGGCTACGGATAATTCCAGATGTTTCAAAAGCGTTTTGATGACTTCAGAGACGGGGGGCGCGGGCAGGGTCCTCTTGTGTTTGAGGAATTCGTCAATTTCTCGAAAGATCCAAGGGTTGCCCAGGGCCCCGCGCGCGACCAGGATGCCGTCGCAGCCTGTCTCATCGAACATCTTTTGCGCGCTCTGCGCACAAAAAATATCGCCGCTGGCGATGATAGGCACGCGGACGTTTTTTTTCACGTCGGCGATGATTTTGTAATCGACGGAGCCTGCGTACAGCTGATTTTTGTCCCGGCCGTGGATGAAGATTGCATGGACTCCGGATTGCTCGGCCACTTTGCCGATCTGGACGGCGTTTTTTGAATCCTGGTCCCAGCCGCTGCGGATCTTGACGGTGACGGGCTTGTGCCATCGCTGGATGAGGCCCTTGAGGATCTTTTCCAATTTTTCCGGCTCTTTCATGAGCGCTGCGCCTTCGCCGCGACGGCAGACCTTTCGCACCGGACAGGCAACGTTAAAATCAAGGAGGTCAAAATCATAAAACGATTCGATGACTTCCAGCGCTTGGATGAGATAAGGGAGCTCGGCGCCCAGGAGCTGAATGCCGATGGGTTTGTCATGGGGGTCGATGCGCAGCATCTTTTTCGTTTTCTTGCCTTTGTAGGAGAGGGCGCGCGCATTGATCATTTCCACGAATGTGAAGCCGACGCCGAACTCGCGGCAGATCAGGCGGAAAGAGGAGTCGCTGATGCCGGCTAAGGGCGCCAGGAGCACGTTTGACTCCAGTTTAAGCGAGCCGATCTTGAGCATGGGCCTATTGTATAGGAAAACGCCCCGGCAGTCCATATATAGCCTAGCCATGGATTGCCCAACGCAACGCCCCTGTTCGCACGTAGAGCTTGGATCTGATATTTTCTCCGCTCAGGTCGATTTCTTAACGCCGAAGGTCTTTCGCATCTCGGCGGCTGAAGAACTCGTCCCGATGCCCCTGCATCGGGCCTCAAACA
>JAGVGA010000026.1 GCA_020057345.1 Candidatus Omnitrophota bacterium
AAATCGACCTGAGCGGAGAAAATATCAGATTCAAGCTATAAGCGAAGGACAGGTGACGCGGCGGAGTGTAGCCTGGAAGAGAGTTAAGGAATGCGGGAGATGAGGATGAGGGCGACGCTGCCGAAGAGGACATGGCTCATCCAGGCCGCGACAAAGGGCGGCACAGCGCCGCCTTTGCCAAGGGCGATGCTGACGGCAAAGGCCACATAGAAAAAGAAGCTGATCGCGATGCATAAAGAGATCGAGGAAAACGCGATGGCGCGGCGCCTGATCACGATCGAAGAGGGGATGCCGATCAGGATGATGATCAGGCTGGTGAACGGAAAAGAGGTTTTTTGATAAAGGTCGACCAAAAGCCTTTTGACCGTGGTCGTCTCGCGGCTTTGGGAAAGTCTTGAGATGTAGCCTGCCAGCTCCCGGATATTCATATTTTCAACAGCCACATTTTGCCTCAGGAAATCAGCCGGCGTTTCTTCGATCTTGAAGACCGTGTCGCTGAAATACAAAGGCTCGCTTTTGATCTTTTTGCCGTCGCCCAGATGGTAGATGTAGCATTGATAGAGGACCCACCGGTTGTTGCGCCACTCCGCCTTTTCCGCGTAGATCTTCGATTTGACGTTCTGCTGGCTGTCGTGCTCCAGGATCGTCAGGCCTTCAATCCGGTTTGATTTCGGAAATAGCTTATTGATAAAAAAGAGCCTGTTATTGAAGCCATAGACCGCAACGTTTTCCACGGCCTGATCGCTCTGGCCACCCGTCGGCCTTTCAATGACGAACCGCTTGATCCATTGGTTCATCTTTTGGCTGTGGGGCAGGACCATTTCGTTGATGAGCAGGATCGCCAGGCTTAACGTAAGGCCAAAGGCAATGAGGGGCCGGATGATCTGATAGATGCTTAGGCCGCTGGAGCGCATGGCGATGATCTCGTTGGATTGATTGAGCTGGCTTAAGGTGAAGAGGGTGGCGAGCAGGGCGGCCATGGGTGATGTCTGGGAAAAAAAGAGCGGGATCCCGTAAAGATAGCATTCGACGATTTTTATGATGGGCGGATGGTTCTGCAGCATATCCTGGAGACTGGTGAAGATATCCCCGATGATGAACAGAGAGATGAAGACGACGAGAGAGGCAAAGTATCCTTTTAAGAAATTCCGCAGCAGATACCTGTCTAAGATAAGCATGTCTTATAGAAGAGCGTGAGGCCGATCGTGCCGAAAATGAGATCGGGCATGCTCATGGCGAGGTTAGGCGCTAAGACTCCTTCGAGGCTTAAGGCCTCGAAGCCGATGAGCGACAGATAGTAGAAACCGACGATAAGAAAGGCGAAGCTTATGTTGATGGATTTTTCGCGTCTGCGGGTGATCATGGCAAAAGGCGCGCCGATGACGACAAAGATAAGACAGGAGAAGGAAAGCGAAAGGCGTTTGTAGATTTCCGTCAGGATCGGTGTCGTGTCGATCCCCTTTTTTGTGAAATCGGCGATCTGGGCCCTTAGTTCCTGCAGGTTCATGCCTTTTGTTTTTTTGTTTAACTTGGCGCTCGCCTGTTTTTTGAAGTCGATGTTCATGAAATACGTCTTGAAGTTGAGTTTGTAGAAATTCTCGGGGTCGCGCGGGTTGATCTCATCCGACGTTCCTTCCATCAGCTTGAGCTTGAGTATCTTTTTGTCGGCCAAAATGATGAATTCGCCTTTCTTGGCGATGATGGTGCGCGGAGGCTTGTCTTCTCCCTGAGGCTCGTAGATGCGGATATTGGACATTTTGTATCCGTCGATGTGATAGATGAAGATGATAAACTTCTCGAAGGCGGTTATGAAGGTGCCGGCCTCTAAGGCCGCCGTAGGATTCTGCGAGCCCATTTCGATCAGCACCTCCCTGGATTTATGCTGAGATGCGGGGATGATCTGATTATTCAGGATGACGCAAAAAAGACTCAAGATCAGGCCTACGATTAAGATGGGCGAAAGTATCCTGAAAATATTGATGCCTGCGGCGCGGATGGCGATGAGTTCGTTGTCTGACGAAAGCCTGCCGATGGACAGAAGGACAGCGGCCAGGGTCGCGATCGGGAGGATAAAGCTGAAGAGAAAAGGGATAAGGTAAAGGAATAATCTTCCTGCGGTCATGAGCGAAACGCCTTTGGTCACGATCAATTCCGCGAGCCGGATGAGGTTGCCTAAGACCATGACAAAGGTCAGGACAAAAAGAGATATGAGAAAAGCGCTGAAGAATTCTTTCAGGATATAATTGCGCAGGATTTTCATGATCCTATCCTTTGGCGAACGCGAGCACGCGGACGCACCTCGCGCCGGCGTCTTTGAGCACGCGGCTGGCCTCCAGCGCCGTCGCAGCGGTAGTCACGACGTCATCGATGAGGAGCACATTTTTTCCCTCGACAGCCGATGGCGTCTTTGAGGAAAAAGCGCCTTTCATGTTATCGAGCCGGTTTCTTTTAGAGAGGGAGACCTGCGAAGGCGTATTTTTGGTCCTATTCAAGGCCCGCACAACAGGTTTTTGAAGCGTTTGGCTCAGGCGGTCCGCCAGGAGTTCTGATTGGTTGAATTCGCGTTCCCTGAAGCGCACAGGATGAAGAGGCACAGGCACAAGGCAATCCGTTTCTTTCAAAAAAGCGTCTTGAGCCTCTTTTAAGACATCTGCCATCAAGGCGACGATGCTTTTTACCAGGTAAGGCCTGTTTCCGTACTTGTATTTATGGATGAGTTCTTTGACCGGGCCGTCATAAACATAGCATGCGTATACAGCGTCGCATACGGGTATTTTAAAGGCGGAAAAAGACTGACGCAGAACCTGCGTTTTCGCCATTTTTTTGACGCAATCCGAACACAGAAAGCCATCGAACGCAGCCGCCTCTTTGTCGAGCAGCCTAAGGCAGAGATGACAGTTCCTGGGGAATAAAATATCCATAAGCATCTTTTTTGCGTGCCGCAACATGGAAAACATCGTAACACTTAGCCTTGTCAATGTCAAAAGAATTGACACCCCCTTTTTTTGTTAGTAGAATAAACGCCTATGGATAAGAATATAAATTTAAGGGAAAAGCTGTATCGCCTGGTCAAGGAAAAGGCCTATCATGAAGGCCCGATCAAGCTTGCCAGCGGCAAGATGAGCCATTATTACTTAGACGCGCGCGCCGTGACTTTGAGCAGCGAGGGTGCCTGTCTTGTCAGCCAGATCCTTTTCGACATGGTCAAGGACCTTAAAGTCGCGGCTGTCGGTGGGCCGACCATGGGCGCGGATCCGATGTCCGGGGCTTTGGCTGCGATCAGCTGCCTTAACAATAAGCCTATCAATTCATTCATCATCCGCAAGACGCCGAAAAGTCACGGCCGCATGCTTCAGGTGGAAGGCCCTGTTTTGGAGGCCGGCGACGAAGTCGTTCTGCTGGATGATGTGGCGACTACCGGCGGCTCGCTCGTCGATTCCATTGAGATCTTAAAGAAGATGGATGTCCGGGTGCGGCGCGCCATCGTGATCATCGATCGGGAAGAGGGGGCCAAAGAAATTCTCGCCAAGCTGGGTTGTGACCTCGTGTCTATTTTTAAAGCCTCGGAATTTTTTTCGTCGAAAAATAAATAACACTCTAAATAACACCGCGATTTATCCCGAAAGCCTTTCTTTTATGGATAAATACAAATTGATTATTGTCGGCGCCGGCCCTGCGGGCATGATGGCGGCGATCCGGGCAGCCCAGAAGACAAGCGGCGTTTTGCTCTTGGAGAAGAACGCAAGCC
>JAGVGA010000043.1 GCA_020057345.1 Candidatus Omnitrophota bacterium
AAGATGCCCTCTTATGATTGGAGCGCGGTCGCTTCAAGAATAAGAGGTTTTTTATTGTGAAAAAATGAAGAAGAAAATACTGATTATCAGGCATATAGGCATTGAAGACCCCGGCACTTTCGGGGATTTATTAAAAAAGAAGAAGATCGGCTATGTTATTCTGGACGTTTTTAAAGACAACGGCGCGCGCCTCCGCGCGATAGATTTAAACGCGATCGCCGGCGTGGTCATTTTAGGCGGGCCGATGAATGTTTACGAAGAGAAGAAATATCCGTTCCTGAAAGAAGAAAAAAAGTTCATCCGGAAAACGGTTAAGCGCGATATCCCTTTAATCGGGATCTGTTTAGGGGCCCAGCTCATTGCCTGCGCCTTTGGCGCGAAGGTCAGGCGCGGGCCTTGCGAGGAGATCGGCTGGTACGACATAAGCCTTAAGCCGGCTGCGAAAAAAGACCCTCTCCTGAAAGGCCTCAAAAAAAAGATTTCCGTTTTTCAATGGCATGGGGATACGTTTGACCTGCCGGCCAGGAGCACGCTTCTGGCAGAAGGCAATGCGATGAACCAGGCGTTCCGTTTAAAAGAAAATGCGTGGGGATTCCAGTTCCATTTGGAAGTGGATTGGCCCATGATCGATTCCTGGTATAAGGATTATATGGTTGAGAGTAGGTCCGAGGTCTCGTGGTCCAGGATGAAGGAGCGGTATGCCCGGATTCGGAAGGACTTTAAGTCTGCGGCCCGGGCGGTGTTCGAAGGTTTTTTAGCCCTTCGCTTTAGGTAAAAATCGCTTGTCAGTGCGTCTTTGAAGGTGTTAAAATACCCCATTAGAATTCAGGCTGTTTAGACACAAAGGAGGATTCATGGATGTAATCCTTGAGCTATTAAGAAAAGACGCTCGCATCACGCCTCAGGAGATCGCTAAACTGACGAAAAAGAATGTCGATCAAGTCAAAAAAAAGATCAAGAAGTACGAGAAAGACGGCGTGCTCTTAGGCTACAAGGCGATCGTTAATAAAGAGATGCTCGAGGATAAAGAGGGCGAGGTCCGCGCGCTGATCGAAGTGAAGGTCATGCCTCAGAAGGACCTGGGCTTTGATAAGGTGGCTGAGCGTATTTTCAGCTTTCCGGAAGTGACCAGCTGTTACCTTCTGTCGGGGTCCTACGATCTCCTGCTGGTCGTCGAAGGCAGGGATTTGAAGACCGTCTCGCGGTTCGTGGCGGAGAAGCTTTCGCCTATGGAGAATGTGCGCGGCACAGTTACCCATTTTTTGCTGAAAAAATACAAAGAAGACGGTGTCATGCTTAAATCCAAAGAAGAGCATAAGCGCCTGGCGATCTCGTATTGAACCAAAAGCGGTGGATATGAAGAAGAACATTGTTTCACAAAAAGTAAAAGAGATGCGGCCTTCGGGGATCCGGGCTTTTTTTGACCTTGTCCTGGGGATGGAAGATGTGATCTCCCTGGGCGTGGGCGAGCCTGATTTCGTCACGCCGTGGCATATCCGCGAGAGCGCGATCTATTCCATTGAGGAGGGCTACACCTCTTACACTTCCAATAAAGGCCTGGTAAAACTCAGGACCTACATCGCTCAGAATCTCAAAAAAAGGTTCGGCCTTAAATACGACACCAACGAGGAGATCCTGGTGACTGTCGGCGTGAGCGAAGCTATCGATCTGGTCATGCGGGCCATCCTGAATCCCGGCGATAAAGTCCTTATTTGCTCACCCAGCTATGTCTCCTACGGCCCGGTGGCGGAATTGGCAGGGGGCCAGGCAAAGTTTATTTCTTTAAAGCCGGGCAACGGCTTCAAGCTCACGCCGCAGGATTTAAAGAAAAACATCGACCCCGATGTCAAAGCGATCCTTTTGAATTATCCGTGCAATCCAACAGGCGTTTCCTATACGAAAAAGGAGCTTGGCGCCTTAAATTCGATCATCGAAAAACACGATATTCTCGTCATTTCCGACGAAGTTTATGACGAGCTGACCTATGATTTTGATCACACGCCGTTCCCGACGCTGCCCGGCGCCAGAGGAAGGACCGTTTATTTGAACGGTTTTTCCAAGGCGTACGCGATGACGGGATGGCGCGTGGGTTTTGCCTGCGGTCCCAAGGAAGTGATCCAGGCGATGACCAAGATCCACCAGTACACGATCATGTGCGCGCCCATCGTGTCACAGATGGCGGCATGTGAGGCACTGGTCGGCCCACGCAAACCGATTGAGGAGATGAAACGCGAATACCAGCGCCGGCGGGAATTTGTCACGAGTCGGCTCAATGAGATGGGTCTAAGCTGTCATAAGCCTGACGGCGCGTTTTACGCTTTTCCTTCAATTAAAAAAACGGGTTTGAGCTCAGGTCTATTTGCGACCCGGCTTTTAAAAAGCAAAAAAGTTGCGGTTGTCCCCGGGACGGCGTTCGGTCCCGAAGGGGAAGGGTATGTTCGCATATCCTATGCGTCGGGTTTTGACCAGCTTAAAGAAGCATTAAGCCGGATGGAAGAGTTTATCAAAAAAAACTAACCAACTATAATAGAGGATAAATCATGAGCATCAGACAGAAAATACTTAAGAACATTGAGAGTAAAGAGTTTGCGATCGTCAAACATCCGAAGAAGGTGTCCAGTTATTTCGGCGAAAATACCTTCAGCATTCCGACGATGAAAAAGCTTATCTCCAAGAAGGCCTTTGAGGCGTTCGAGGCGTGGCTGGAAGAGGGCAAGCAGATCAGTCTCGCCCAGGCGAATGAGATCGCCGATGCGATGAAGGACTGGGCGATCAGCCGGGGTGTCACTTATTACACGCACTGGTTTCAGCCTATGACCGGCCTGACTGCGGAGAAGCATGATAGTTTTATTTCTTTTTCAGGGCTGGGCAAGGTTATGGAGAAATTTTCCGGCTCAAAGCTTATCAAGGGAGAGCCGGATGCATCGAGCTTTCCGAGCGGTGGCATCCGCACGACGTTTGAGGCGCGCGGTTATACGGCGTGGGATCCTTCAAGCCCCGCGTTCATCATCGAAAGCCAGCTGGGCAAGACGCTCTGTATCCCGACGATATTCGTCTCCTACCACGGGCATGCCTTGGACAAAAAGCTTCCTCTTCTGCGTTCCATCGAGGCGCTGAATCAGTCTGCCATCAAATTCCTGAAACCCTTCGGGAATAAAAACGTCAAAAAGGTCTTTTCCACTTGCGGCCCGGAACAGGAATATTTCCTGATCGATAAGAATTTTTATAAGATGCGTCAGGATTTATTGTTGACCGGCCGGACACTCGTGGGCGCCTCTTCTCCGAAAGACCAGCAGCTGGAAGACCAGTATTTCGGCTCGATCAAAGAGCGCGTCGTCAATTTCATGTACGAAGTCGGCGAGGAGGCCTATAAATTGGGCATCCCCGTCATGACGCGCCATAACGAAGTCGCTCCGCACCAGTACGAGTTCGCGCCGATTTTCGAGGAGTCGAACATCGCGACGGATCATAACAATCTTCTGATGGAGCTGATGAAGAAAGTGGCGTTGCGCCACAACATGGTCTGCTTATTGCATGAAAAACCATTCGCGGGCATCAACGGAAGCGGTAAGCATCTGAACTGGTCCATGGCCGATGACAAAGGCAATAATCTTTTGAATCCGGGCTCGACCCCGGAAAGCAACTTGCAATTTCTAGCCGTGCTCGTGAGCGTATTGCATGCGGTCGATAAGCACGCGGACCTGCTGCGCGCCAGCGTCGCTTTTGCCGGCAACGAGCACCGTTTAGGCGCGAACGAAGCGCCTCCGGCGATCGTCTCTGTTTTCCTGGGAGATCAGTTGACGCAGATCCTGGACACGATAGAAAAAGGGAAGAAGAGCGAGGTCAGCCGCGAGGATATTATGGACCTTGGCGTCTCCCGTCTGCCTGCGGTCAACAAGGACATGACGGACAGGAACCGCACGTCGACCTTCGCGTTCACGGGCAACAAATTCGAGTTTCGCGCCGTGGGTTCGTCCCAGAATATCTCCACCCCTATCGCGGTGATCAATACGATTGTCGCGGATTCCTTGGATTATGTGCGGGGTAAGATCGATCAGGCGGTCAAGGGCAAAGATTTCAATACTGCCGTTCTGAGCATTCTGGCGGATATCATTCGCGACACGAAAAAGATCCGCTTCGAAGGGAACAATTATTCCGAGGATTGGAAGAAGGAAGCGGCTAAGCGCGGCTTGCCGAACGAGCCTTCGACCGCCGCAGCGCTCAAGGCGTTGGTCAAAGAGGAGAACATAGCGCTTTTTGAAAGGCACAAGGTCTTTTCCAAAGAAGAGATCCGCTCGCGCCATAAGATCTGGCTGGAGGGCTATCTTAAGGTTCTTGAGATCGAAGCCAAGACCTTAAACGAGATGGTCAACTCGAGCATCGTGCCTAATGCCTTTGATTATCAGGGGCTCCTGACCAATAATCTCAAAGGGCTGGCGTCTTTAAAAGACAAGGCGGGCCTGATACTTCAGGATGCGGCTTTTGATGATCTGAAAACGCATCTTTCGGAAGTGACGGATATGATCTATTATGTGCGCAAGAATGCCCAGGCGATGATCAAATTCTTAGACGAAGTCCACCATGAGGAAGAAGAGGAGAAGGCGCACCGTTTCTTTGCGGAGCTCAAGCCCTTGATGGATCATATCCGCCGGCATGCGGATGCGCTGGAGGGCGTTGTTTCGGACGAACATTGGGATCTCCCGAAATACAGGGAGATGCTGTTTGTAAAATGAGAGCGTTGAAAAAGTGTCATTGCGACCCTGAACCGTACGGTTCAGGGGAAGCAATCCTGGTTTTAAGATTTCTTCGTCGCTGCTGCTCCTCGCAAAGACACCCCTCTTCTTTTAATTTATCAATTGGTATAGGTTTTTCAACGGTCTCAAAATAGGAGTTGCATGCAAGACCTGAAGTTCGATTTTAACAATCTATTCGCTTCCAATGTGGGCGCTGCTCACGGTGTGTCCGAATCGGAGATCAACCGTTTTTCAGGAGCTGTCCAGGAGGCCCATCGTCACTTAAGGTCTTTGTTGGACAATCCTGAGAACCGGGTGAATCTTGGCCTGGAATGGGCGGTCCTGCCATTTCAGGAGAAAAAGCATATTCTGGAAGTCCAGAAGCTGGGTGAGGAGATCGCTTATAAATACGAAAGCGTTCTTTGTCTGGGCATCGGCGGTTCGTATCTGGGTTTAAAAGCGGCCCAGGAGGCTCTTTGCGCTCCGTATTTTAACGAATTTCCGGATGCGCGCGACGGAAGGACCAGGATTTATTTTGAAGGCAACAACCTGGACCCGACCCCGATGCAGGTTCTTTTAAAAAATTTGAACCCGAAGAAGACCTTCGTGGTCGTTATTTCCAAGTCAGGCGAGACGACCGAAACAAAGGCGGTCTTTGAGGTGGTTGAAGGTTGGCTTCGAAAAGGAGCAGGTAAAAATTACGGACGCCAGATCCTGGCGATCACGGATCCTGTTTCCGGGAGCCTGCGCAAGCGCGTCAACGAAGAGCAGAAAAAAGACCGCCTGAGCTTTCGCAGCCTGTCTTTATCGAAAGGCGTGGGCGGAAGGTTTTCCGAGTTCAATATGGGCCTCCTGCATCTGGCCATCGTCGGTGTTAATATCGAAGAGGTCCTTGCCGGTGCGCGGGAGATGAGCGGCCGCTGCCACAGCGCCGATATTTATAAAAATCCGGCGTATCTCTACGCGCTTTTGCATTTTATCGCGTATCGCAAAAAAAATAAGCCGATTGCGGTCCTGATGCCGTTCACTGAGCTTCTGAAATCCACGGCGGATTGGTATTGCCAGCTCTTGGCGGAAAGTTTAGGCAAGAAGTACGAACGCAGGATTAAAGTGTCGGCCAGCGGAGGGGAAGAGTGGTTGAATCATACGGTGCGTCCCATAAATGTGGGCCGTACGCCCGTTGCTTCGCGCGGCACGACTGATCTTCATTCTATCCAGCAGAACAACGCGGAAGGCGAGAACAACAAGGTCATCACCATGATCCGCGTGGAGCGCTTCAGTCAAGACATGCGGCTCGCATCGTCGGGCGGGGTCCTTTCAGGAAAATCTTTTTCAGAGCTCTTGAATCTTGCGCAGGAGGCGACCGAATGGGCGCTTGTCCGCGCAGAGCGGCCTAACTGCACCATTGTTATGCCGGAGGTCAGCCCGTGGACATGGGGCAGCCTGATCTATTTCTTTGAGATGGCGACCGCTTTTGAGGGCGAGCTCCTCAATATCAATGCCTTTGACCAGCCGGGCGTTGAGGGCTATAAGAATTATATGTATTATAAGCTCCGCAAGCCCGGTATTTCCAGGGCGGTTGTGGATGACATCAAGAATCATCCTTTAATAAAAGACCGTAAGTTCGTTTTGTAGAAGTGTATGTTGACATTAGGACAAAGGCGTCCTGCAACAAACGGACGCCTTTTTGTCGAGTGGGCGAAGCAGGATCTATATCTTATGAAAAACCACGGATTGCCAATAAAACAAGGGCTTTACGATCCGGCTTTCGAACACGACAGTTGCGGGGTCGGTTTTGTCGCTAACATCAACGGCGAAAAGTGCTATGATATCGTCAAAAAAGGGCTTACGGTCTTAAATAATCTGAGCCACCGTGGCGCGCAAGGCGCTGATCCGAAGACCGGAGACGGCGCAGGCGTCTTGATCCAGCTGCCCCACGCATTTTTTAAATCTGAGTTAGCAAAAAAGGATTTAAGCCTTCCTGAGCCCGGCCAATATGCCGCGGGCATGGTTTTCTTGCCAAAAGAAACTAAGGGCCAGAAGTTCTGCGTTGAAGTTTTTGAAAAGCAGTGCAAAAAAGAGGGCGTAGAAATTTTTGCCTGGCGGGACGTGCCTGTGGATAGTCAAGCCATCGGCCAAACCGCGCGCGAAGTTGAGCCTGCCATCAAACAGGTCTTTCTTCTTAAGCCGGAGGCCTTAAAAGACGTCCTTGCTTTTGAGCGCAAGCTCTATATTTTGCGCCGTGTCGTTGAAAAAGAGATCAGCGCTTCCGCACTTGGGGCCAAAAGGGTATTTTATATCCTGAGCCTTTCCTGCCGTATCATCATCTACAAAGGGTTGCTTATGGCCGAGCAGCTGGAGACTTTTTACCAAGACTTAAACGATACGCGCCTGTCGAGCGCGCTCGCTTTGGTCCATTCCCGCTACTCGACGAATACGTTTCCGACGTGGGACTTGAGCCAGCCATTCCGGTACCTGGCGCATAACGGCGAGATCAATACATTGCGCGGCAACATTAATTGGATGAGCGCGCGCCAGGCGAGCCTGGCGTCCGAACTTTTCGGCGAAGACATTCAAAAGATACTCCCGATGATCGTGCCCGGCGGTTCGGATTCAGCCACTTTAGACAATGTCGTTGAATTTTTGCTTTTGAGCGGCAGGCCGCTGGCGCATGTCCTGATGATGCTGATCCCGGAGGCGTGGGAGAACGACAGCCTGATGGGTGAAGATAAAAAGAGATTCTATGAGTATCATTCGGCGCTGATGGAACCCTGGGACGGCCCGGCTGCGGTGGCTTTTACGGACGGGTTTTGTATCGGAGCGACCCTGGACCGCAACGGCCTGAGGCCGGCGCGGTATTGCGTGACAAAAACAGGGCTTGTGGTCCTGGCGTCTGAGACCGGCGTCCTTGATTTTAAGCCGGAGGAGATCCTTTACAAGGGCCGTCTTCAGCCGGGGAAGATGTTCTTGGTCGATACGGTCGAGGGCAGGATCATTGACGATGAAGAGATCAAGCAGTGGGTTTACCGCTCCAAGCCTTACAGTCAGTGGGTTGAAAATCAGATCGTCCGACTGGAAGATCTTGGCCTTCAAGAGAAGGCAAAAGCGATCCCTGACGAGGACCTTTTAAAATTACAGCTCGCCTTTGGCTACACGCGTGAGGACTTAAAGATCCTGATGGTGCCTATGGCGGAAACCGCGCATGAGCCGACAGGCTCCATGGGTTCGGATATGCCGCTTGCCGTTTTGTCTAATTTTCCGCAGCCTTTATATAATTATTTTAAGCAGCTCTTTGCCCAGGTGACCAATCCGGCGATCGACCCGATCCGCGAGGAGCTCGTCATGAGCCTGGAGGGTTTTTTAGGCAGGCAGGCCAACCTCTGTGCCGAGACCGAAGAGCACTGCCGCCTGATCAAATACAAGCAGCCGGTTTTATCGAACGAAGAGCTTGAAAAACTGCGCTCCGTCGACAAAAAGGGATTGCGCTCCAGGACGCTCTCCGTTTTGTTTGACGTCAGGTCCGGTTCTTTGGCAGCGGCCTTAGAGAAACTTTGCCGGGAAGCCTCCCAGTGCATCAAGGACGGCATTAGTCTTATTATTTTAAGCGATCGCGGCATTGCTTCCCAGTTTGCATCGATCCCGTCGCTGTTGGCCGTCAGCGCGGTGCATCATCATCTGGTGCGCGAAACCACGCGTATGCAGGCGAGCTTGATCGTCGAGACAGGCGATGCGCGCGAGGTTATGCATTTCGCTTTGCTTTTAGGTTATGGCGCGAATGCGATCAATCCCTATCTGGCGTACGCAACCCTTTTAAGTGTCTTAGAAAAAGGAGAGGCGCTTGTGGGGTTAAGGCCGCCTGAAGTGCTTGCGAATTATATTGAGGCCATCGATAAGGGGTTACTAAAGATCTTTTCAAAGATGGGCATCTCCACTTTGCAGAGCTACTGCGGAGCGCAGATTTACGAAGCGCTCGGCCTGGGTCAGGAGGTTATCGACCGCTATTTTTCGGGAACGACTTCGCGCATCGGCGGGGTTGATGTGGAAACGATCCAGAAGGAAGTGCTTTTGTGCCACGGAACAGGTTTTCCGGAACGCGAAGGGAAGGCGTTGATCTTGCCTGTGGGCGGCTGGTATCAATACCGCAGGGAAGGCGAGTATCATCTGTGGAACCCGGAGACGATCACTGCGCTGCAGCAGGCGGTGCGCGATGAGGATTACAGAAGTTTTAAAAAATTCACGACCTTGATCAATGAACAGCAGGGCCACTTAACGACCCTTCGCAGTCTTTTGAAATTCAAGAAAGGCCTGTCTGTCCCTATTGACGAAGTTGAGCCTGTCAAGGAGATCGTCAAGAGATTCGCCACAGGCGCCATGTCTTTCGGTTCTATTTCCAAGGAAGCGCATGAGGCGATGGCTATCGCCATGAACAGATTAGGCGCCATGAGCAACAGCGGAGAAGGCGGCGAGGACCCGGAACGCTACGTTCTTTTGCCCAACGGCGACTCCAGGAGAAGCAAAGTCAAGCAGGTCGCCTCAGGCCGCTTCGGCGTTAACAGCTATTATTTGACGAATGCCGACGAACTTCAGATCAAGATCGCCCAGGGCGCCAAGCCCGGCGAAGGCGGGCAGTTGCCGGGTCATAAGGTGGATGTCATCGTCGCCAAGATCAGGCATTCAACGCCCGGTGTGACGCTTATTTCTCCGCCGCCGCACCATGATATCTATTCTATTGAAGACTTAGCGCAGCTGATCTTTGACCTGAAAAATGCGAACCCGCGCGCGCGGATCAGCGTCAAGCTTGTCTCCGAGATCGGCGTGGGCACCATTGCCGCGGGCGTGGCCAAGGGGCATGCGGAGATGATCCTTATCTCCGGCTATGACGGCGGCACAGGCGCGTCGCCCCTTTCTTCGATCAAGCATGCCGGCCTGCCGTGGGAGCTGGGTTTGTCGGAGACCCACCAGGTTTTAGTCATGAACGATCTGCGCGGCCGCGTGCGTTTGCAGACGGACGGCCAGTTGCGCACGGGTAAAGATGTCGTCGTGGCGGCTATGTTAGGCGCCGAAGAATTCGGTTTTGCCACGATTGCCCTGGTCGTTTTGGGCTGTGTTATGCTCAGGAATTGCCATATGAATACGTGTTCTGTCGGTATTGCGACACAGGACCCCGCGCTCCGCTGCCGTTTCCGCGGCGCTCCGGAATACATCGTTAATTATTTTCTCTTTTTGGCGCAGGAAGTGCGCGAACTCATGAGTGCGCTGGGTTTCCGCAAGATGGACGAGCTGATCGGCCGCTCGGACGCGCTTGAAATGAATGATGCGATCAAGCATTGGAAATCCAAAAACGTTGATTTTTCCAATATCCTTTTTAAGCCAAAGGTCACACCGGAAACAGCGGTCCGTTTCACCCAGCCGCAGGACTATGGATTGGACAAGGCCCTGGATTTAAGGCTTATCGAGCAAGCTCGGCCGGCGCTCGATGAGAAAAAACAGGTTAAGATCTTTTTGGACATCAGGAACACGAACCGGACCGTCGGCGCCATGCTTTCCGGGGAGATCTCAAAGAGGTTCGGCGAGGCCGGGTTGGCCGGGGACACGATCCAGCTGTTTTTCAAAGGCAGCGCCGGTCAGAGCTTCGGCGCTTTCGGCGCGCCGGGCATCAGTTTCTATCTGGAAGGTGATGCGAATGATTATTTGGGCAAGGGTCTGTCAGGCGCCAGGATCGTCGTGGTCCCGTCGGTGGACGCTTCTTTCAAGCCGGAAGAGAATGTCATCGTGGGCAACACGCTTTTGTACGGCGCGACCGAAGGAGAAGTCTTTATCCGCGGCATGGCGGGCGAGCGGTTCGCTATCCGTAATTCGGGCGTGGTGGCGGTGGTCGAAGGCGTGGGCGACCATGGGTGCGAATACATGACCGGCGGACGCGTGGTGATCCTGGGTAAGACCGGAAGGAATTTTGCCGCAGGCATGAGCGGCGGCATCGCCTACGTGTATGACGCCGAAGGAGATTTTAAGAGCCGGTGCAATCTTGAGATGGTTGAGTTAGGAGAAGTAAGTCTCCAGAAAGATATCGATATGATCCGGACGCTTTTGGAAAAACACGCCACCTACACCGCAAGCGAGACGGCGAAGGCGGCCTTAAGGAACTGGGATAAAGAGCTCAAGAAATTTGTGCGCGTTATGCCCCATGAGTACAAGCGCGTCTTAGAACAAATCGAAGTCGAGTCTGTTAAGGTTGAATCCGAGGTGTCGGATGGGTGATCCAAAAGGATTTTTAAATAAGAAAAGAGAAACAGCGGGCGCGCGGCCTATTGATGAGCGCGTAAAGGATTTCCGCGAAGTAGAGCTTCCACTGCCGCAGGCGAAGATCGCTGAGCAGAGCTCACGCTGCATGGACTGCGGGGTGCCTTTTTGTCATTTTGCCTGTCCCGTGGGCAATGTCATCCCCGATTGGAACGATCTGGCGTTTAAGGGTCAATGGGCCAAGGCGGTGGAAATCTTGGAAGCGTCCAATAATTTTCCGGAGTTCACCGGCAGGGTGTGCCCGGCGCTGTGCGAATCGGCTTGCGTGGTCGGCTTGAGCGATGACCCGGTGACCATCCGCCAGAATGAGATCTCTATTATCGAATGGGGTTTTAAAGAAGGTGTTATCAAGCCGCTCGTCCCTAAGAAAAAGACCGGCAAGCGGGTGGCGGTGGTGGGTTCGGGCCCTGCGGGTATGGCCGCGTCCCAGCAGTTGACGCGCGCAGGCCATGATGTCGTCTTGTTTGAAGCGGACGACAAGGTAGGGGGTATTTTGCGCTACGGCATCCCTGATTTCAAACTTGAAAAGTGGGTCATCGACCGCCGGCTCGACCAGATGAAAAAAGAAGGCTTAAAAATAGAGACGGGGGTTGTGGTGGGCCGTGATTATGCGGCAAAAAAACTCTTAGAAGAATTTGACGCGGTGTGCCTGACCATGGGCGCGCGCGAGCCGCGTGATCTGAATGTGCCCGGCAGGGAGCTTGGCAATATCCATTTTTCCATGGATTATCTGATTCAGAGCAACAAGGTCAATAGCGGGGTAAAGATAAAAGACGGCGACCTGATCACAGCCAAAGACAAGAACGTGGTGGTGATCGGCGGAGGAGATACGGGAGCGGATTGCGTGGGCACGGCCAACCGCCAAGGCGCCAGAAGCGTGACGCAGATCGAACTTCTGGATAAGCCGCCGTCGTGTCGGACCAAAGAGATGCCTTGGCCGACGTTCCCGAAGACCCTAAAAATAACTACGTCTCACGAAGAGGGTTGCGTGCGTAAATGGAGTATCGTAACAAAGAAGTTCACGGGAGACAGCGGCCGGGTGAAAAAGTTGTATTGCGCAGAGGTAGAATTCGTCCCGTCGCAGGAAGAAGGAAAGCCGGCTCAGATGCGCGAGATTCCCGGAACAGAATTTGAGCTCGAAACGGACCTGGTTATTTTAGCGATGGGGTTCGTGCATACAGCGCATGTGGGATTGGTGGCTGACCTCGGGCTTTCTTTGACAGCGCAGGGCCATATCACGGTCGATGCCCGTTTGATGACATCGCGGAAAAATGTTTTTGCTGCCGGAGACGCGTCCCGCGGCGCATCGCTGGTTGTCTGGGCGATTTGCGAAGGACGCGCGGCAGCCAGAGAGATCGACCGCACTTTGATGGGGTCGACGAACCTACCGTGACGGATCAATTAGAATTATAACAGGCGTACTTGTTTTCCTGGATCAGGCTGCAGATATCCGCTTTTGAGATCGTCCCTACCTCGGTGAATTCCAATCCCAGACGGTGCTTTTCCGAATAAGGCTCTTTTGTCACCCAGACGATCTTGGCGATGCCGTAGATCGGCTGGGGTTTGTTTTTTAGTTTGACCTGAAAATACAGGTGGGTGCCTATGGGCACAGGGCCGTCCACAATGAAACTGACCCCGCCTTCGCTGATATCGCAGGTGACGCTCTGCTGAAATCTTTCGCAGTTGAAAAAGCGGTATTCGATGGACGAGCTTGTCTTGATGCGGCGGAACTGCCGGCGTTCGGCTCCCTGCTTTTCGTCAATAAAAAAAGCCACGATAGACCTCCTTGTTGTGCTCAAGGTCCGTGGCCAGTGTAAATATAACATACAATAAAAAGATTTTCAAGGGGGCCCTGGTTTGGTATATAATAACAGTCCGATGAGCATCGTTACGAAAAGAGGGGATGGGGGGAATACCTTTTTGTTCTGGGGCGGTGAGGTCGCAAAGGATCATCCTCGCATAGAGCTTCAAGGCGCCTTGGATGAGCTGAGCTCCTTTTTAGGCCTGGCTAAAAGCCTGATCAAAAAAGGGGCCATCAAAGATTTGCTTGAACAGATCCAAAAAGATCTTATCCTCATAGGCGCCGAGGTGTCGACAGCGCCGCGTTTCATCCATCGCCTGAAAAAGAAGATCTTAAGAAAAGATGTCCGGCAGCTGGAGGCGTTCATAAATAAACTTGAAGCAAAGAGGGCCTTTAAAAAAGAGTTCTGTCTGCCGGGCGCAAATACCGCATCAGGCGCTTTGCATGTGGCGCGCACCATTGCCCGAAGGGCGGAGCGCCGGGTCGTGAGCCTGGTGAAAAAAGAAGAATTGAAGGACAGCGCAATCCTCGTCTATATGAATCGCCTGTCGGATCTTTTGTATCTCGCGGCAAGGGCGTGCGCAAAAAAGGAGAGATAGCGTGGCTGCGCTGAAACTGAAAAAAGCGCTCTTGGTCGTTGATGTGCAGAATGATTTTTGTCCGAAGGGCGCATTGGCCGTTGCCAAGGGGGATGAGGTCATCCCTGTCTTAAACAAATATATTAAGGAATTTTCAAAAAATAAGCTGCCTGTCTTTGTTTCGCGCGACTGGCACCCGAAGATCACCGGGCATTTCAAGAAATTCGGCGGCAGATGGCCCCAGCACTGCGTTCGGGAGACAAAGGGCGCGGCCTTCCATCCGAAATTAAAATTGCCCAATGAGGCGATCATCCTTTCTAAGGGCATGGATCCTGCCAGGGACGGCTATTCGGCTTTTCAGGCGCAGGACGCCAACTGTACGGATTTCTTGAATCTTTTGAAGATATTCGGTGTCAGCGAGATCTACATCGGAGGCCTGGCCACGGATTACTGCGTCAAATTTTCCGCGCTCGATCTCCTGCGCCACGGTTTTAAAGTGTATTTGCTCACCGACGCTGTCAAAGGCGTCAATATCAGCTCACGCGACTCGGAAGATGCCATAAAAGAAATGGCCGCTTGCGGCGCAAAACTTATTACCTTCGTCGATTTCGCGAAGCGATCCGTAAAACCATGAAACGTTTTGAATTCCTCGAACATACAGCAGACATCGCCGTGCGCGTTTACGGCGCGACGCTCAAAGAACTTTTTACTTCGGCCGCGCTCGCCATGTATGCGGTGCTTGTGGCTAAGAAAAAAAATAGGCCTCAGGCACAGCTAAGAGAGGTCGCGTTTGAAAAAAGCGCCGACAAGCCCGAAGATCTCTTAAAGAGCTGGCTGGATGAGCTTCTTTTCTATTTTTCTACGGAGGGGCTCATCCTACACAGGATCAAGGCGCTAACTTTAAGCGAAGGCGCATTTTCGGCAAAGGTCCTTTTGGACTCACTTGACGCAGAGTATTATGAAATACAGAACGAGATAAAGGCCGTTACCTATCATGAGCTGAAGGTCGAAAAGGTGAGAAATAAATGGAGAGCCCATATTATATTTGATGTGTGATAGAAAGTCACAAGTTTACAACGTCGCATGACACAAGTTTTTTGCCTGTGACCCTGTGGTTTCTGACGCGTGACAAAGAAGGCAGAAAAAATGTCGGAACTCTGGCAAGGACCGTTAGAAAAAATAGATGACTATCGCTGGCGCATCCCGAAAAGTTACAAGCGCGGCATGAGGGTGGACGGCATCATCTACGCGGACGAGAAACTTTTAAAAGACATCCGCCACGATAAAGCGTTAGAGCAAGTCGCGAATGTCGCCTTTCTGCCGGGGATTGTTAAAGTGTCTCTGGCTATGCCTGATATACATTGGGGATTCGGTTTCCCAATCGGCGGGGTCGCAGCCACAGATGTTGAAAAAGGCGGCGTGGTCTCGCCGGGAGGCATCGGTTTCGATATCAACTGCCTTTGTGCAACTACTTATATTTTCAATGAGTTAGGATATAAAAAGCAAATCAAGGATTTTGAAAAAACTTTCCCCAAAGAAATCTTACGATGCATGAATTTCAATCAGAATAAAGAGGACTATACGCGAATAGCCGGATTTTTAAAACAAAAACCGAGAAACGCCGTGCTTAGCATTGTTACTGAAACCGGCAGACAGATAAACGCGACCGAAGATCACCCATTTTATTCGAAAGACGGAATGAAGCCTGCCGGCGAATTAAAAATTGCCGAAGAGCTAGCCATGTATCCTTTTGCAGGCGTAGACTACGAAGAGCCTGGTTCAGAGATTATATTAGACGAAGAGGATGTCAGAAAGGCATTGTTTGATTTAGGTAAGGATTCCAAAGGAAGCGCTATCGAACAGATATTGATGTTTCTCAAGAAAAGAGATTTTTTTCCTTTAAGGTATAATTCCTGGCAGCTGCCTTATTTGTTGCGGATCATGGGGTATTGTTTTGGTGACGGTTTGGTCTATTTTACAGGGAAAAGAAATCGCGGGATGGTTTGTTTTTATGGGCAGAAAGAAGATTTGAAAAAAATAAAAGAAGATGCGAAAAGGATCGGTTTTGAAGCAGGGCTTTATTCACGGCCGAGGCATCATAGAATAAAGACTTCTTATGAGGTTGTAGAATTTGATGCAGTAGAAGACTGGCTTAAGGTTGGTTCAAGCGGTTTTGCAGTTTTGCTGGCAGTATTGGGAGTTCCTGTTGGCAACAAATGCCGCAATCCCTACGAGATGCCTAAATGGCTATTTAAAGCGCCGTTATGGCAGAAGAGATTATTTTTGGCCGGCTTATTCGGCGCGGAGATGTCTTCTCCCAAGACACTGACGGGGCATGCTTATAATTTCTATTGCCCGACTGTCAGCATGAACAAACTAGAGGCATATATTGAGAATGGTAAGAAATTTTTAGAGGATATAAGGACTTTGCTTTTGGATTTCGGGGTAGCTACTCATCAGATAAGCCAAAGAAAAGAATTCGTAAATAAAGATGGCCTCGTTTCCCATCGCTTACGTTTACTAATATCAGATAAAACCGAAAATTTGATCAAACTTTACAGCAAGATAGGTTTTGAATATAACCAGAAGCGAAGATTCCTGGGTAATGTCGCCGTAGGGTATCTAAGATTAAAGAAGAGGATAATCGATGAGAGAAAACAAGCCATGCTTTTTGCTTCCACAAGAAGTAAGGAAGAAGACTATGCGCCGCAATTTATCTACAATGCCTTAGGATCAGAGTATATTTCTCGAAGATTTTTAGAGCGCTCTTTATATGGATCTTCTGATAGGGAGCCAAGAATGTGGGGAGATGACCCAACATTCGAGGAATATTTGAAGAAGGCCACAGAAGGCTTAGGAAAATCTGGGATGATATGGGAGAGAGTCGAGCACATAACTGATATAGAATACAATGATTATGTATATGATTTTACAGTTGCGCATAAGGACCACAATTTTATTGCAGATGGTTTTG